>JBCAZB010000252.1:0-4657 GCA_038533315.1 Pseudomonadota bacterium
CAGCACTTCATCAAAGGCATCAACATCTTCGGCGACGATCTTCAACAAGTAGTCATACTGGCCACTGAGTGCATGACATTCCAAGACGGCGTCATGAGACAAAACGAACGCGGTGAACCCCTGCAATGTCTCTGGCAAATGGTCGCGCAGCGACACATGTACGAATGCCTGAATTTGCAAACCCAGCGCTTGTCGATTGATCTGTGCGCAAAACGCTTCGATCACACCGTCGCGCTCCAGACGCTGTACCCGCCGCAGACACGGTGACGGCGACAGGCCAACTCGTTCGGCCAACGCCTGGTTGGAGATGCGCGCTTCTTTCTGGAGCACTGACAAAATTTTCAGATCAAAGGTATCCACGCAATTTTCCGCCGTTTTTTGCATCTAGATGCTGATTTCTTGCTAAATATAGGTCTTAGACGCACTGTATTGCAATTTTCAGACGCTGAGTTTCGATAAAATGTCGATATGGAAATCCAAACGACGACAGCGGCTTCAGACACCGGACTTTTTGAATACGTCGCGAAACAGGCCGACGCGATGGGCTGGATCGACTACAGCGACGAAGAAAATAGCGTCTGGTCTTTACTCTATCAGCGACAACTCGACGTGTTGGAAGGCCGCGCGTGCGATGCGTTTATGGACGCACTGAGCACGCTCGATTTGCCGCGGGGTCGTATCCCGCAGTGCGCTGAAATCAGCGAAACACTGCGACCATTGACAGGCTGGTCGGTAACACCCGTGCCGGCAATCATTCCCGCACAAGATTTTTTCGAGCTGCTAGCCAGCAAACGTTTTCCGGCAGCATCGTTCATCCGTCGGCGTCAGGATCTCGACTATCTTGAGGAACCGGATATTTTTCATGAAGTGTTTGGGCACACGCCGCATCTGACGGACGATCGCTTCGCCCAGTTTACTCACGCGTACGGCAAAGCCGGCCTCGCTGCCAGTGACGCCGATCGTGAATTACTGGCGCGGCTGTACTGGTTCACCGTGGAATTTGGCCTGGTACGAAGCGCCGATGGTGTCCGCGCTTATGGTGCCGGTATCTGCTCATCACCGGGTGAGACTCGCTTCGCCGTCGAGGACCAGCGCCCGGAACGACGATCCTTTGATGTGTTGGATGTGTTGCGCACACCTTTTCGTATCGACACCTATCAGGATATCTACTACGTGATCGAAGACTTCGATCAATTGTTTGAGCTTGCCTACTCCGATCTCAGTGCATTGCTAAGACAAGCAAAACGACTCGGAGACTTCACACCATCTTGGCATCAAGGCGACTGAGGCGCTGAGAACACATGCATCAGCTCCCGACTAATCGCTGCGCGTGTCGGCGGTGAGTCGGACATCCCCTTATCAGCGAGCCATTGGTCGATCACCGCAAAACGCGGTTTCAAACCGTCGCCGTTGGCGATCTGAATATTCAATCCCGGGCGCGCATTCATCTCCAGCATCAATGGGCCTAACGCGCTATCGATGACCAGATCCACGCCCAGATAGCCGAGCCCCGACACCTCGTAACCCAACGCGGCGATCTCAAGAATACGATGCCAATGCGGCACCTGGTTGCCAGCGATCGGCGACAGCGTATCGGGATGTTCCTCGATCCGCAGATTTCCGGACGACGCACTTAACGTCGTGCCCGTCGCGATATCGATTCCCGCACCAACGGCACCCTGGTGAAGATTCGCCTTGCCATCCGACTGACGTGTCGGCAAGCGCACCATCGCCATCGCCGGATAGCCTTTGTAGACGATAATGCGGATATCGGGCACACCTTGATAACTGATGGCATCGAACACCGGATCGAACCGAACGCGGTATTCGACCAATGCGGCGTCGGGCCCACCGGTCAAACTGTACTGACCGCCAACAATGTTCGAGGCGTGATGCAACAGCGTGGATTCAGGGATCAAATCACCATTGATCCGACGATAACGATCGCCGCGCTTGCCATCGATCACAACAATACCGTCGCCGCCACTGCCATTTGCCGGCTTGATGACAAAACTCTCGCGGTCAGCGAGCAGCTCAGGCAGCTGGCGTACGTCGCCCTGCGAGCGGGCCACCGCATAGCACTCGGGAACGGCCATCCCGGCCTCTTCGGCAAGTTGCTTGGTCAGCACTTTATCGTCGACACGCGGATACAGATGGCGTGAATTCAGCGCCATGATGTAGCGCGCATTACGCTCATTCAGACCGAGAACTCCAGCGCGCTGCAAACTGTTGCCCCAGATGCGCATCGCTAGCGGCCGGACAACACTTTGAAGCGTGGCAACTCGGTGAGCCTGTAACCCGTGTAGCGACCACACAGCAATACGACAGCCAGCACGACCAGCAGAAGCTCTGGAAATGTGAAGAACAGATGCTCGAGAATATCGAGTCCCATCACAAGATACGCGAAGCCGGCGACCACAAGACTGCCAAAGCCCGCTTTTATCGCGTCGGCAGCGCCGCGCTCTTCCCATATCACGGACATCCGCTCGATGGTCATCGCGATAATCACCATCGGGAACAGCGCCACCGAAAGTCCTGTTTCGAGACCCAGTCGCTGCGCGATGATCGTGATCATCAGCATCAGCAACACCACGATGATCAGCACCGCCGTCAACCGCGGCACGAGCAATAGCTGTAGTCGCTCCAACAGAAATCGCATCGCCAGCCCGAGACTGGTTAACAGCACAAACAAAAACACGCCGGCAAGCAGATCCGTTTCCCGGAATGCCAGCGCGATCAGTACCGGCATGAAAGTACCAAAGGTGCGGATGCCAACAAAGTTGCGCAGGAACACCATGACAAGCGCGCCGATCGGAATCATTAACAATACCGAGTACACGGCTTGCGTCTGAATAGGCAGGCTGAACAATGAAAACTCGAGCACGGTAGAACCCGCGAGCGCAGCGCGCTGTTCCGCGATATCCAATGTGTCCAGCAGATTGCGGCGGACCGCGAAGTTAACCTGCAGGCCGCTGCCGCCCTGCACGTCAGCCAGGGAATCCAGCCCACGCCACCACACATAGAAGTTGCGTGGCAAGCCACGTCGGCCAGAGCGAACGTCGTAGTAGATCCATTCAACACCGTCATGCACTTCCAGGTAGGTACGTACGGCGGCATTGCGCTGTTCGTCGGCTAACAGCAGACCACGCACTGCACGCGCAGGCACTCGCGCAAACGCCAGCAGCTCGATGAGCCGATCGGTACGGCGCAGCGATGAATTCTTCTCAGCGAATAACAACGACACGTTCTCATCGTCGTTAGCGGTATTGACCCGTTGCAACAACTCAGACACCAAAGACGTCGTATCGGCGGATTGCTCGCGCACTTGCGTCATGAGCTCGACCGCTGCGGCGCGCTCCGGCCCCGCCAGTGCGGGCGGCTCGGGAAACGGCGGCGTCGTGTCCTCCTCCTGAATCGAAGGGTCGCCATAGACCACCACGCGGTAATAAAGACGTTGCTCGCCTTCGGCGCGACGTACCGCCCACTGCGCCAGTCGCCCACCTTCCGCGTAGTCGATGTTGTAGCCGTAGCCGCCAGATACTGAATTCTCGCTCAACGTCGCAAACCCGGGCGTAAGCGCGGGGACCTTCAACGTCGCCTTGATGGGACCGGGGCGGGCATCGAACTGAAGCGTCGCCTCAATGGTCCAAGCCGGACGTTCCGCATCCGGTGTCATCGGCAAGCCGAGCTGCGTGACTTTGTAGGCGAACATGGCAGAACCTGCCAGTGCGCATACCAGTGCGAGCAATTGAACGTAGCGGTTCGTCATGACACACCATCTCGGGCAACCAGCAGACCGAGAGGGTTACCCATCGCGTGACCACTGGCTAGACGCTTGAGCGGCCCGGCACGATCAAACCACTGCATACCTCGTCGCCGTAAATCAGCGATGGCGCCCTGTTCTCTCGCAAACAGACGATTGAGCAAGTCCAGCCCGTACAGGGTCGATACATTGTCCGCCGTGCGTCGGCGACGATAGCGCCGTAACCACGGCGCATCACCGAGATCGGCGCCGTGTGCATCCTTGGCGATATCGGCCAACACAGCGGCATCGGAAAAGCCGAGATTGATCCCTTGTCCGGCCAATGGGTGAATCGCATGCGCCGCATCGCCCAGCAAGACCGTCCGTGTCGCCACCGGGTCGGGTGCAAACTGACTGACCAATGGAAAGCTGACGCGCTTCAAACTGGGCGAAAGGTTGCCAAGCACGCGATCGGACGCATCGGTCACGGCCGCACCAAACGCGCCGTCATCCATCGCCAGCAACGTCTCGGCACGTTGTGGCGTAGTGGTCCAGACCAGCGAAACACGTCCATCAGACAGCGGCAGCAAAGCGAGTGGTCCTTCGGGCAAAAAGCGTTGAAAGGCCGTATCGTAATGCGCGAGCTCGGTATCGAGCTGGGTGACGATAGCGAGTTGCTGATGGTCGAGCGTCTTGATGCTAATGCCGGCATGTCGACGCACAACACTATTGCGACCGTCAGCGCCTACCAATACTTTCGCGGCCATCGCGCCGGCGCCGTCGGTCTGCACAATCACGCGCTCGCGGTTCGCGTCGCAATCGGTCATCGCCGCATCGATAAAGGTGACCGCGCGACGCGCCGATAACGATTGATAGAGCTGCCATCGCAGCATCAGGTTATCCGTAATCGTGCCA
>JBCAZB010000253.1:0-4657 GCA_038533315.1 Pseudomonadota bacterium
CAACATCCCGGCAGCGAGACACCAGCAGATCGGGTACTTCCGACCGGATGCCTCGGGTGAGACCGGTAGTAGCCCAGTCGCCAACAACGTCAACTTGTTGGTCGAAGCGGTTGCGCTGAATTATCTGGCACTACATGGCGAGCAAGGGAATTTCGAGACCCTGTTCCCTAACCATGGACTAGGTAACGTACAACTACGTGACAGCTTGACGGCCTTTGACCCGATCGTCTGACGCGTACAACCGAGCCGAAAGGGGTTTCCGCCCTGATGAATTGGGCCGGTGCATAAACTGCACCGGCCCTTTTTTTATCCCGCGTCTGTCGCGTAGCAGGTGACACTACCACCCGGCATCTGATCGCAAAGCGTGCGCCATTGTCCTTGTAGCGAACGTAGTCGATGCAACCATTGGACATTGTCCCAAGCGGTTTGCAAGTGTTGCGCAAGGTAGGTTGTATCGCTGTCATCGCCCACCTGATCCATCAAGTGCAGGCGCCTTACGTCGTCAGGCAACGACTGGCCATTGGGACCACGTAAGCTGCCAGCAACGACGGGTGTCGACAATTGTCCATTCACTGGATTGACCGCGACAGCTACGATACCGCCGCTTCGGTCATGAAAACGCAGGCGGATGTGCGGTACGTTGATGAAGAAGCGCAGTCCAGGCATACGCTCAATGGCCGCGTATAACCCATTGAGATCGAGTAAACCAGCACTACCCGCCGACTCGTTGTGGCGAATCCAGTCAGCGGCCGATGCCAGCGCGACCGGTTTTTCGCTGCTCTGCAATTGCTGGGTTTCCGCCTGATACGACTGCCAGGCAGAAAACTCTGCAAGGGCTGCATCCGTCGGCGCCTGCGCTATCGCAAACCGAAAAAACTGCTGAAACTCGTAGTCATAGAACACATTGACTCGATAGGCCGACAATTCGCCGCGGCGACTGTCCAACACATGTACGTCGGTCGATTGGAACTGATTAGGAGGCAATTGCAGGGCAGTTTGCTGACGCGCAGTCGCTGAGCAATTGTCGCAAACAACCCATTGAACAGCAGTGCTGGCGTCGGCCGGAACGGTCATGGCCACCATCATTGCCACAAGCAATAGAAAACGGAAAAAGAACATGGACGTAACTCCTGAAGGTAAATGGACACCTACAGGCTAACGGCGAAAGCTACGCCACTAGATGGTCATATTGTGCGACGTTTACTCACTTTGAGGCACATTGACACCGTCACTGACGCCAGAGCCAACTGATTCCGTATCGACGATCTCTGTCGTTGAAGTTGGCTGATCGTCGTCGCCAACTTCGTCGCCCTGCGCTTCAGACTGGGCGTCCTCCGGCGGTGATTCAATCACAGCGGGAGATGCCGCTTCCGGAACACCCGACTCGGGCGAGCCCGATTCGACAAAGCGAATGTAGCGCGCTAATTGTGCGCCTAACGTGGCATCGACTGCCGGAGCGATCTCTGCAAGACCGTCCGGGCTGTAGCCGCCAACCTGGTACTGCATCGCAATTCTGGTAGAAGTACTGTCGCCGTCGAAGCTGAAAGTCAGATTGCCATTAACACCCATCAGTCCAAGCGGGCCAAGCCCGCCAGTCAGTCTCAACAACGAGTTTTGCTGAATGACGGTGACCATCAAGTGTACGACAGCATCATCCTCACTCAGCCGTTCACAAAAACATCCCAGCGGGCGCTCTTCGATAAACAAATTCGCCGCATCACCTGAATACGTATGATCATCGTGCCACCACTCACCGACATGACCCACGAGCATACGCCAGGCCGTCTCCCGCGGCGCAATCACCTCGATCTCATGGCGCACTGTGAACCCCGATTCCGCTGCGTCTACGACTTCAGCAGAAGCGCCATCGGCCAGCAACAAAGACGCGACAATCAGTGCGTAGCATTTAGATCGCATGACAATATCCCCGAGCTGCGAACCCCATCTGATGATTCACAGGATACTGCGATTTTCAGACTTTTGCAGGCACCCTCTTGCGCTGAAAGAACCAGGCGACCGCGAACCCGCTGAGCAAGTGCCAGACACCCCACATGCCAGCCACCAGCGCCATGCTGCCAAGCCCGTCGAAGAAAGTGAAAATCAGGGTCAAACCCAGCGCTGTGTTCTGGATGCCGACTTCGATACAAATAGTCTTTCGCTCTCGCAACGCCAGACCAGCCAGACTCGCAAACAGGAAGCCGAGCGCCAGCGCTGCCAGATTGTGCACAACGACTAGTGCGAGTACCTGATCGAAGTGCCGCAGGAACAACGTGCCGTTGGCGATAAACGCAGCCGCTACAAACAACAGGAAAATAGCAGTTGAGCTCCTTCGTAGCGGAAGTCGCAAACGTTCGGCGGTTGCAGGGCGCTGGGTTGCCACTAGGCTGCCGAGCAGCGTCGGCACAATCAGAACAGCCAAGACGATAGTCAGCATCTGCCAGAAATCTACGCTGACAGCATGCAGGAGGTTTCGCGCAGGTGCATAGCCGCTTCCCCAAATGGCAATACTCAGTGGCGTCACGACGAAAGCCGTCAGACTGGATAACGCGGACATTGAAACGCTCAGCGCCACGTTTGCACCGGCACGTGCAGCAAAAAAGTTACTAATACTGCCCCCGGGACAAGCGGCGACCACGATCAGACCCAGTGCGAGTCCTGCGGGCGGTTGCAACAGGAGCAGCAACGCCAGTGTCATCGCTGGCAACAGTATGAACTGGGCAAACAATCCAACCACGAGGGCACGCGGGAAGCGCAATACAACTCGGAAATCCTGCCAGCGCAAATCCAGCGCGATGCCAAAAACGACATACGCAAGCAGCACGTTCAGAACAACCAGTGCTGACGGACTGAAATTCAGGCTGACGGAATCAAGCGCGTTCACGATGTGTAGATTGTGACACGATCCTGCGACATTGGCTTAGCACCGAGCGACAGCGCCGCGTCAGCGTGAGTACTGAACGCTATACCCGGACGATGGTTATCTACTCGAGGTTATAGTCGAGAAAGGCGAAAACGCGTTGAGCGACAGCCTGACCACGCACTTCGCGTGGCTCGTAGCGCCACCCGGAAACCGCGCGAATAGCCGAACGATCGAAGATACCATTCTGCGGTGAGTCAACCACTTCGATATCGCGCGTCGTTCCGTCCACGTCAACGGTATATTCAAGCCGCAAACGGCCGCTCAAACCGCGACGAATCGCCGCCCTTGGGTATACCGGTGCCAGCGTTTCTAAACGTCGCAGCGTGGCTGCGGACACGATATCCGCCGTCGCTGCGCGAATGTAGGCGGCATCGATATCGGCTGTCAACGCAGCTTCCGTGGACGCATCATCCGCAACGCTGCGCCAACTGTTGAGCATCGCCTCCGCTTCCGCGGTCTGGCCGGCTGAGGCCAGGCGACTCACACCTCTGGCCAGTTGTGTATCCAGGGCGACCTGAAGCGTACCGCGTTCCGCATTGTCGCTCGGCACATCGGCAAATAGCGACGCAGCACTAGTAAGGTCACCGTCGTTTAAGGCGGCTCTGACAGCCACGACGGCCGGATCTTCAGCGGGTGATGCAGGAATCGTCGCAGGCGTTGCGGCTTGTCGTCGGGCAGCGGCAGCTTGCTGATTGGCGGCACGCTGCCGCGCAGCGGCCTGTTGCTGCTCGCGGCGACGCTGGGCTTCTGCGGCAGCCGCCGCGGCGGCGAGACGCTGGGCATCCAAAGCGTCGCGAACATCACTGCGTAATGCCAGCAGTGCCGTGGAATTAACTCCAGGCAACGCCTCGTATTGCGCCAGCAGTGTTTCTATCTGCGTTTCATCACCTGCTTCGGCCGCAGCGATGGCGCGCGACCGCAGCGTATCCGCGAAGTCGGCGACCTGATTTTGATAGTTGGTGACCGACTCGTGGGTCAACCCTGCATTGCGAATCTGATCGACAAGAAAACCGGCTCTATCGAAATCTCCGGCATCGATCGCCTGATCGACATCGCTGCCAATACGGCCCAGTATTTCCTGCAGCTCGGCCTCGGCGTCACTGTCAGCACCTTGCTCTTCCAAATAGAGAGAGTAGTAGTACAACGCGTTGGTGCCAGCCGGCTCAACCAACATGCCGGCGTTGGCCGCCAGACGCGCGCGGTTGAGCAATTCATTGGTGGGCTCTTCCACAGCAACCACGGCTGTGACCGGATCCTCCAGATCGTCGATCGGTGTCGCAATGGGCACCTCTTCGATCATCTGTTCATCGGTACCCAGGAAAAACCAGGCACCCATGCCGGCGATCGCCAGCAGCGCCAGAATCAGAAGTAAGGTATCGCTACTGCGGCCCTTCTTCTCGGTGTCAGGCTGCGAATTCTCTGCCACGGGTTAGTCTTTATTGCGTTGCCAGATCTTGCCAATCGAGCGAATGCGCGAAAACAGCGATGTCATTGGGCTGGCGCCTGCATCATCGCCATCTTCGGATGCCTCGACAGCCATCCGCGGAATCAAGCTCGGATTCGCGAGCAATTGCAGGTGGCGCAAGGCGCCGCCGTTGATGTTCTGCAATAGCCGGTCGTGTGATATTGGCTTGGCCATGTAACGGAACACCTGCCCCTGGTTGATCAAGGAGATCATCTCTGCAGCATCACGGTCGTCGCTGACAACGATCGCAATCAACTCGGGTAGGTGCTGCT
>JBCAZB010000254.1:0-4656 GCA_038533315.1 Pseudomonadota bacterium
CCAGCTATGGGCGGTACAGCTAGGCAGCTTTGGTGATCAATCCAATGCGCAAAAACTGGCAGCAAGTCTGCGTTCCGATGGTCTACCGGCCTTCATTAGTCAGGTAGAGAGTGGTGGCAAGACTTTGCACCGGGTGCGTATTGGGCCGCATGCATCGCGGGCCGAAAGCGAGCAGGTTGTCGCGAGGCTGGCCGCAGCGGAGCAGACCGCTCGGGTGGTCAAATATCCCTGAGCCCTATTTTTTTTGGGTGCGTTTGCTACCATAGCGCTGTTCGTCACGTGGCACGCTCGGTATGTTAACCGCTCTCGACTGGTTATTTATTCTCATCATGGCCGTCTCGATGGTGGTCGGGGTGTTCAGGGGCTTCATCAAAGAAGCGATTTCTGTTGGTTCGCTGATCTTCGCGGTTTGGGCATCGTTTTACTTCGCGCCTGCGGGCGAGGGGCTGCTGTCGTCATGGCTGGATTCCGCAGCTTTGCGTCTCTGGGCAGCGCGTATCGCTATTTTTGTACTCGTCCTGATGCTAGGTAGTCTGGCGGGCTGGATGATCTCCCGTTTCGCTAATCAGGTCGGTATGTCGGGTGCCGATCGGTTGTTGGGCATGTTGTTTGGCCTGTGTCGTGGGGCGATTCTCGCTGGCCTTGTTGTAATCGTCGGCCCGTATTTGTCCCTCGACAAGGATCAATGGTGGCAGGACTCCGCCATGTTGCCTTATGCCACGCGCGTGGCTGAGGCGATCTCGATACTTGCACCGCAGGCGTTTGATTATCTAAAAGATGAAATACGCAATACGGGCGACCCGGCAACACCGGTCGAGCCGCAGGAGATCTGAGCTATGTGCGGCATCGTCGGTATCGCTGGGACAGCGCCAGTCAACCAATCCCTCTACGATGCGCTCACTGTCTTACAGCACCGCGGGCAAGATGCTGCCGGGATTGTCACAACGGATGGGCATAACGTCTTCTGGCGTAAACGCAACGGTATGGTCAAGGACGTGTTTCGCCAACGCCATATGTTGCGTCTGGCCGGCAACTCCGGTTTGGGTCATGTTCGTTACCCGACAGCGGGCTGCTCGAGTTCCGACGAGGCACAGCCGTTTTACGTCAACTCGCCGTTCGGCATTCTACTGGCACACAATGGCAATCTGACCAACGCTGACAGTCTGAGCCGTATGCTGGCTGAGCATGATCGCCGACATCTGAACACGGGATCCGATTCCGAAGTTCTGTTAAACGTCTTCGCACATGAATTGCACGCGTCGAGCCAGAACGGCATGGATGCCGCAGCAGTATTTGCGGCCATTGAGGCATTGCATCGTCGCTGCGTCGGCGGCTATGCCGTGGTTGCGATGATCGTCGGGCACGGACTGCTCGGTTTTCGCGACCCATGGGGCATCCGGCCACTGGTGCTTGGCAGCCGAGCCACAGCGGAAGGCGTAGAGTATATGCTGGCCTCAGAGAGTGTGGCGCTGGATGCGCTCGGCTTCTCGCTCGAGAGAGATGTGGCGCCGGGTGAGGCGGTGTTTGTGGATACGAATGGCCGCTTGCATGCGCAACAGTGTGTGCCACGCAAGAGTTACGCGCCGTGCATTTTTGAATACGTCTACTTCGCCCGTCCGGATTCGATCGTCGACAATATTTCGGTCTACAAGGCACGGTTACGAATGGGCGATATGCTGGCCGAAAAAATCAAACGGCAGCGCCCAGAGCACGGTATTGATGTGGTTATCCCGATTCCTGATACCAGCCGCACAGCGGCCGTGCAGGTGGCGCATCAGCTTGGTGTCAAGTATCGCGAAGGCTTCATCAAGAATCGCTACATTGGCCGAACATTTATCATGCCGGGACAGGAATTGCGCGAGCAGTCGGTACGCCGAAAGCTGAACGCGATAGACCTCGAGTTTCGCGGTAAGGCCGTATTACTGGTGGACGATTCCATCGTTCGCGGTACGACATCTCAGCAGATTATTCGCATGGCCCGTGAGGCAGGCGCGCGGAAGGTGTATTTCGCATCAGCCGCGCCGCCAGTTCGTTTTCCGAACGTTTATGGTATCGATATGCCGGCGGCGAACGAATTAGTCGCGCACGGTCGTACGGAAACCGAAATAGAACGCGAGATTGGCGCGGACTGGCTGATCTATCAGGATCTTGATGGCCTCGTGGAATCGGTTAAACACAACCATTCGGTTATCAACGAGTTTGATACATCGTGTTTTTCAGGTGATTACATTACCGGTGATGTTACGGCCGACTATCTCGCCGGCGTCGAAGCGCAACGCGCGGATGGGGTCGTCAGCGGCAACAAGCGTCGCGGAGTCTATCTGGTGTGACCATGGTGGCAACCGCACACGATGCGATGGCTGCGGAAAACGCCGTGCCTGCACCGATTCGAGACTTCCTGCGCGTGCCGACCGATCCGCAGTGGGTCACTGATGCGGCCGCGCATTTATCGACGATTTTATTGGACCATGCCAATTGCGAACTGAAGGCCGCTTCAACCGCATTATCGTTGATGCATCGTTACCCACTGCGGTCTACTTTGGTTCAGCGTATGTCGCGATTGGCGCGCGAAGAGCTGCGTCACTTCGAACAGGTGAGCAGAGTCATTAAAGAACGTGAAGTCGGCGGGCGTACTCTGAGCGCTTCCGGTTATGCTGCCGGTCTGATGGTCGACGTCGAGAAGCGCGAGCCTGGCAAGCTTGTGGATACCCTGATCGTCGGCGCAATAATCGAGGCGCGCTCGTGCGAGCGTTTTGCATTGATCGCACCCTGTCTCGACGACAGCCTCGCCAAATTTTACCGCGGTTTGCTCGCGTCAGAGGCGCGGCATTTTGAACACTATCTTAGGCTCGCCCGCGAAGCTGCAGAGGGCACAACGTTGGCCTTTGATACGCGACTGGATGTATGGCTCGAGCGCGAGGCCGCGCTGATCAACCTGCCGACAACCCAAATTCGATTCCATAGCGGCCCGCTTAGCGTTTGATACGGCTCAGTTGCTCCAGACTGAAACCGCTTTCGTCCCAGACGCCGACGCTCCCGTGTTCATACCAATCGCCGAGTACGGCGCGCGTCGCGCTCTGACCGTCGCTTCGGGTCAGATCATGCACCGCCGGTCTATGTGTATGCCCATGCAGTAGGTAGGCGACATCCGCTTCCAGCAAAGCGCGATCGACGGCGTCTGCGTTGACGTCCATGATCTCCATCGACTTTGTGGCGTTGGCTTGCTGGCTCTCGGCTCTGGCAGCGCCCGCCAACGCCTGGCGTTCGGCGATCGATCGGCTTAATACCTGACGCTGCCATTCTGGATTCCGCACCATCTGGCGAGTCGCCATATATTCGTGATCGTCGGTGCAATACTGATCCCCGTGGCTCAGCAACACTTGCGTGCCATACACATCGTGGACAACAGGGTCCGCAAGTATTTCGAAGCCGGTGCGTTCGGCGAACTGCTCACCGATCAGAAAGTCGCGGTTACCGTGCATAAAGTAACACCGTGTGTTGCTGTTCTGCGCACTGAATTCGGCCAGCGCCTGTTGCACATCGGCATGATGGGGGTCCGGATCGTCATCACCAATCCAGGCCTCGAATAGGTCGCCGAGCACGTACAACCGGCTTGCCGCGCGCGCTTCATTCGCCAGAAATCCGAGAAACTGGTCTTTGATTTCCGGATGATCTGACGACAGGTGCAGATCAGAGATAAACAGTACGGTCATTCGTCTTCCAGCGATTCGAGTAGTTGCTTGGCGGCTTCGAGTTCGGCCGCCATGCGAGCATCGATCTCTTCCTGGCTCAACACCCGCATGTCACGCACGACCACGGGCATAGCAGGCACATCCTCGGCAAACCCGGGCGCGGACCCTGTCGGCAGTACCGAGATATCATCGATCGTATCCATGCCGTCCGTCACGTGACCAAAGACGGTATACCCCCAGCGATCGCTTCTTGGGTCGAGCTTCTCGTTATTCACAACATTGATATAGAACTGACTGCTGGCCGAGTGCGGTGCGTCGCCCCTCGCCATGGCGATGGTGCCGCGTTGGTTGCTGAGTCCATTGCCCGATTCGTTAATAATGTCAGGAACACCGGGCAAAGGGGCATAGTCGCGGCCATGGCCGCCGCCCTGGACCACAAAATCTCGAATCACGCGGTGAAAGATGGAGTTCTTGTAGTAGCCGGATTCAACCAGCCGCAGAAAGTTTCGGGATGTCACGGGTGCTCGCGTCGTTTCCAGTTCGATGACGAACTCTCCTTGGGTTGTTGTTACCAAAACTTGTGGAAACCCGTCGACCGGGGCGACATCGCTATCGTGTGCCTGACAAATTGCGGGTATGAGGCCCAAGAGCGTAGCGATGACGCTACACGCGGGAAGCAGCTTCGATTGCATAGTGTTTCGATCCTGACAGAACACAGCGAACATACCAGAGGCTCTCCATTGCGTGAACCTGAACATTGCAACAGACAGACGTCGGAAATCATTGACGCTGCTAGGTATCGACACGTATATTTGCGCCCCTGACACAGAGTCGCTGCTTATCGGCGGGGTATGGCGCAGTCTGGTAGCGCATCTGCTTTGGGAGCAGAGGGTCGGGAGTTCGAATCTCTCTGCCCCGACCACTGAGCGATTCTTGTGTCGGATCCGACGCGGGACCGATGCGT
>JBCAZB010000255.1:0-4648 GCA_038533315.1 Pseudomonadota bacterium
CGTCGGTGCCCCAGTGATGCCAAATGATCGACCATCTGGGCGCTCGCCTCGTTGTCGTTAGTCAGCACGCAGGGTTGATTCCGCACCGGCTTGCCGGGCGAAACACGAACAAACGGCGTACCGGTTGACTGAACCGCACGCACTATCTTCTGCATGTTCGACAGTGGCGCCGCCAACACGACACCCGACAAGCGCGTATCGCGAATAAACGATCGCAGTTCGCTCGCGACTGTGCGCTGGCGGAAGTCGCAGGGATGAATCAGTAATTCATGCATGGAGGCGCGGCACGCGCGCAAGGCGCCTTCCTGCAGCCGAATGATATAACCCGAGCTCGGCAGCTCGTACGCGGCCGGATCATCGTAAACGAGACCGATCAGATGCGACTTCTGGCTCGCCAGATTACGTGCAGATTGATCGGGACGGTAGTTAAGCTCGTTAACTGCCTGCTCGACGCGCTCACGTGTTGTATCACGGACATTCGGCTCGCGATTAATGACTCGTGACACGGTCTTTATCGACACGCCAGCGCGCTGCGCAACTTCAAAAATGGTGACTTTCGCGGTATCCACGCGATCTTCTCAGCTGTTGTGACATCCCCCACACCCATTAAAGAGTAGCGGTGGCAGGGCTGTCAATGGCTCACCAGGAATGGGTCGGAATCATGTGTATTTTGGCTGTCCGTCTTTGTCCCAAACGCCCCAGTAGGCGCCGACATCCCCTTCGTCGGCCACTTTCCAGGCCTCGTCGAACGCGGAAAAATAGAACACTGGAATATGTTCCTCTTCGGCCCATTTGAACGTGTTCAGAAAATATCGAATAGCCGCCTCCTCAGAGGGTATCGCGCCATCGGTAGCCGAGCCGATGTTTGGCCAACCCGTTTCGCTAATGATGACGGGTTTGCCATTCGCGACCGCTTGCGCGCGCCGATACATTTCTTTCATGTAAAGCAGTGCGTGAGGCTCAGGACAGCCTTCCCAGAACGGGTAACAATTTGCCAGAATGATGTCGCAGGCTGCAGTGATGCGAGGGTGGTCTTCAAATTCAAAATAGGCATCCACATAGCCAACGGGCACGTCAGGGCAAGCCGTGCGCACGGTTTCGATATGCGCAATGAGTTCGTCCGCCGACAGCTCTCCGCGCAGTAGTACTTCGTTTCCGACCGCCACAATATCGGCGTGACCATCGCGCGCTACAGCAATCGCGTTGTTTAGCTCCTTCTCATTGTGCGCCTTGTCATCGTCCAGCCAGACGCCAACGAGTGTTTTCAGACCCTCGGCATGCGCGATGGCTGGGATGTGTTCATGCCCGTCCGTGCAGGAAAATGTGCGAATCCACTGCACGTGTGACTTAACGATGTCGAGCCGCTCTCGAATCTGTGCTTCGCCGAGCTCGGTTCCCGGACCCTGGTCTTCGGTATAGGGACTGAACGATAGACCGTGTATGCCACCATCCATCAGCTCTCGCACCAGTCGACGCAAGTCGCTAATGCTGTGTCCGCTGAAATCAATACCGGCTAACGACAGTCTGCGTTGATATAAATTCGACATGGGAATCACTCCGAAAACACGTTTGGTGAGGCTTGCGTTGGCGTGACTGGCTAGTCGAACAATTGCTGTCGTGCGATTTGCACCGTCAACTGCTGAATAGCACCACTGCGTCTAAAGATCGCCGTGCTGTCCTCCACCGATAACTCGTTCTCTTCGCGCAGATCTGTGTCGCCATTGCAACGAACCACAGTCAGCGCTTCGGTGACACGATCAACGAGTGTGTAGACCACTGGAACCTGACACCACGTGAATGCTAACGATTGGGGCGGCAGCGTTACGCTCTGCCAACTGCCGTGGACATCGGTAAATCGAAATTCGGTTTCGTGCTCACAGAATTCCTGTTTGCGCAGCAGAGACGGACGGAAAGACATTCGTCCGGCGCTAACGTCGGCGCCAAGTTCCCCGAAACGCGTGATGATCTCTTCTTTTACCTGACCGGTCATGCCGGGTTGTTGGGCGCCGCTGTGCCCCGGTGTGTGTGAATACGGATCGGTCGGGAAGGCGCCGTATTCTTGCGGCGTCTTGTTAAAGCCGATGCCCGCGCGCACCCGATAGTACAACTTACCAAGCTGCTTGACGTCGGATGCACTTGCGCCGTTGATTTTCGCCGTTGTGTAAACCTCTTGCACAGCCAACAACAGTTTCGACACCATGTGCCAGTAGATACAGCCGAGACCCTCGAAGCCAAACATCGTCCCGGAACGACCTGTAAAAGCGCGATGGTCGAATACGGCCTCATAGAGCCCCAGAATATCGTCTCGCACGGATTCCAGACGGTCGCCATAGTCGGTGACCAGCGCATCGATGCGATCGTTGAGCGCGCCGGTGTTTTGCAAGTCGGCGTTAAAGCGATAGTGGCCGTTGCAGTCTTGCTGAATCAGTCGGTGATCGCCATCGGTCAGCATCTCTGCAAACACGGGGATACCGGCAGCGTCACTGGCCGGGATACGATTACGCTCCAGAAAGCCCGGTAATGCGCGGTCCGGATACAGCATGAAGGACTGTTGATCTGATCGATAGACCGGGCTCGCGAACAACGCTTCGAGGACTTTGATTGCTTCGCGCGGTGCGACCGCGCCGGAGCTCAAAGCGGCGACCTGACCCTCGAGCATCGGGTACAACGTATCTACCGATGCGCGGCACCCCTCTCGCTGCAGAATGTTGTAGGCGTGGTACATGCCATCGTCGCGTCGATTACTATCGATGCAGTGGTCGATGACGACAAGCGTATCCGACAGCAGGCCGCTGATCTCGTCGATCTCAATTGTCGTCTGTCCAGAGAAGGCTGGCTCCTCGTAAACGCGTGTACGATAATTTGCGGCGGCTTGTCCCAGGTCGGTCATCAGGGCGGCCCGTTGCTCAGGTGTGACGCTGCCACTGGCTATCGAGTTCGCACACGCTGCAATACCCTCGCGTGTCGCGATCAACCAATCTGCTACTTCGCGCGATAAGCTCACGTTTTCGGCGAGTTCGGCAAACAAGGCATCAATGAAGGTGATATAGCGGCGTAGATAGTAGAGCGTGACCATCGACAGGCCGTGACCGACCAGCGCATTGTTGGCGTCATTCCACTCCGGTCGTTGCGTGTTGAGCCAGATGCCGCCGTCGACGACAAGGTTGCCGAGTTTGGCGAGCAAGGGCACTAACAGCTTTTCCGTTAATGTAACGAGATAAACGTCGTCGTGTTGATTCCATACGAGCTTGCCGTCGGCACCACGGGACGCAACACGCGCCTCGATGCGCTCGGCGAGTGCATTGTCGTAGTCGACGGTGTTTTTCGGATCGGCCAGTATCGCTTCGAAGTCTCGAATTCGGTACGGCACGTTTGCATAGCAGAAAATAGGTTTTTGTAGCAACGAGACCAGTGTTTGAGGATGAAACTTCTGTGACAGCTCGAGCAGTTTCTGCAAATAGATAATCTGATGATCACCCCAGTAGCCGATATAGCTCCACGGATCATCGGGTTCTTCGACTTCCCAATCGATGCCTTCACTGGTGATTCGGTACGGGTTGTAGCCGTCGATAGTCGAAGCATTCACGAATTTCGCGATCATGCTTTCCACAAAGCCTGGGAAACTGTAAACCAGTGCTTCCCAGTTCTGGAAGACATCCCGCCAGTTCCCCTGATAGGCCAGTAGCGGATCGCCGTTGTCTTTATGCAGCTCAATCGCGAATTGATTCCAAGGCCGACTCGGGTCGCCGTGACGACGGCCGAATCGTATGGGTAGGTACTCGCGACACAAGCGCAGTAGCTGGCGATCACCGTTTTGCTCTGCTTTTGCAAGTAACTGGCCAAGGTTGATATGCGCCGGCAGGGTGTCAAACCAGTTGGCTTGCTGATCCGTGAGTCGGCGATCAAAAGTGCTCAGCGCATGACGCAGTTCATCGCGAGCGATCTGGTAATTGTGATCGACGATACCACCACGCAGTACGTTGAACAGAACGTTTGCATAGTGGTGGACGCTAACCTGCTCTTCGGCCGTTTTCTGGAACGCGTCGCTGCTACCCAACAGGCGTGCAAGCGCGTCGCTACCCGCAGCGATATCCGCATCGATTTCCGCCTTTAGGTCGGTTTGGGATGACAAAGCAGACATGAGTGCGGCGATGGCTGTCTGATCTTTCTCAAGGTCAGCCACAAACTGCCATTGGCGTGTCTCGTGTCGGTCTAGTGACAGGTCGAAGCGAGCCAGATAAGCGCCCCGCGTCCCGCGTGTCATTGCCGTTGTATCGATGGGCTCCCCTTGACGGAACGCCTCGACGGAAGCGGCTGTCAGTGACACGTCGACATCGGTAAGGCCGAGCGAAAAACAGTAGTTGGCGCGCAGCGATTCACACGGCTCTGCGCGGTCAGTAATGCCAGAGTAGAGCGTATAGCAGGCAAGACCGCTGGAACGATCAAACTCGGTCCATTTGTACGCATCAACCAAATTGCTGGTGTTGGTTTGAGCAAACCGCGGTGTACCGGCTGGTAGCAGGTTTACCACACCATCCAGAATCTCCAGGCGCGCTGCAGATGAACCGAAATTCTGCAGCTCGCAGTGTCGGACGAAACCAAAGCGTTCGCTGAACATCCATCGATAACGAAACCTTAGCTTATGCTC
>JBCAZB010000256.1:0-4637 GCA_038533315.1 Pseudomonadota bacterium
AATTGGTCAGTTTTACGTATCGGTAAGATTGCTGCTGGGGATGACCAGTTCGATTCTGCTGATGCTACCGGTGGCCTGTTTGTTCCATTGCATCCATGGCACTGGCGAGCAAGACCATAGCCTCGACGAGACCGCATTGATCCTGCCGACGGTGGTCGCGGGCATCGTGACCATCGTACAGCACAGTCTGGCACTCGCTTTCAGTCTGGCGGGTATCGTCGCCGGCGTGCGCTTCAGACGCACCTTGAGCGACACCTTCGATACCTTGTTCATTTTTGTCGCGATCGGCGTTGGCATCGCGGCGGGTGTTGGTGCGATCGAAATTGCCGTCGTGATGACGGTGTTTTTCAATTACGCCACGCTTGGCGTTTGTTTGTTCGGCGACGGCCTGGAGACACAGCATGTCGCCGAGCGACGCAAGCGCCGCCGCAAACGCAAGGCCGAGCGCAAGGCGCAAACTGAGTGACACGAATGCGCATAATCGTGCTCTTGTTGGTTGCGCTGATAACGACGCCATCCCTGGCGGGGGAGCGCGACGGTGTCGCGCGCGTGGTGGTCGTCGGCGATGTGCATGGTGATTACAAGCAGTTTGTCCGGATCCTGCGAGATATCGGCGTCATCGACAAACGTACGCGATGGCGGGGAGGCAAGACACATCTCGTGCAAATCGGTGACTTACCGGATCGTGGTCCGGATACCGATCGCGTCATCCGAATGTTGAAGCGTTTGGAAAAAGAAGCAGAGCGAGCGGGCGGTGAGGTACACGTTCTTGTAGGAAATCATGAAGCAATGGTCATGCGTGGTGACCTTCGCTATGTACATCCTAACGAATATGCAGCGCTCACTGACAATCTGTCGCGAGAGCGTCAAAAACGCTACTACGAGAAGTACGTCGAGTGGATCAAACGATCGACGCCAGAGGACGAGTGGCCGGAGTTTAACCGTGAGTATTGGCGAGAATGGTCGCAGCGGTTTCCGCTTGGTTACACCGAGCACCGGCAAGCCTGGGCGCCGGACGGCGAGTTTGGCGGTTGGGTGCTGCAGAAGGACGCATTGCTGCGCATCAATGATTCGCTGTTTGTTCATGCAGGCTTGGACCCTAGTGCCGAGTTTCAACCCATGGCGGTGATCAATAAGGCGGTTAGAGGCGAGCTTGCCAATGCACGAGAGTCTGACGATGAATCGATCATCAATGCGGCCGATAGCCCGCTGTGGTATCGCGGCTTAGCAGTTATGCCCGAAACCGATGAGAACATCGCGTTGGTGGACGGCTTACTGGACTATTACGGCGTCAAGCGAATCATCATCGGGCACACACCATTGATGGGCACCATATTGCCGAGGTTCGGCGGCCGGGTGTTGCTGACAGATGTCGGCATGGCAGAGCATTATGGTAGTGGGCGCGCGGCGCTGATTATTGATCAAAATGAACAGACCGTTGTTCTGGGCGACGTGACTCTCGAAATGCCAGCGTATGGCAGTGGTCGCGATGCGCTGGAGGACTATCTGGCCGCAGCCAAGCCGTTGGTCAGTCGGCCCGAGAAGATTGATCGGTACCTGGAGAAGACGCGTCCAGAACTGATTAACTCTTCCCCCGACAGCGGCGCACAATAAAACGTTCGACCTTTTTCGGGTCTTCGACAATATCGAAAAAGGCATCCACGTACTTGAGAGCGTCCCGGCGATGCTTATTGCTTAGTAGTGGGTCATCAAACAAGGCACGCAGTGCCGGCTTTTGAGCTTGAAAACGTGTGATCGCGTCTTGCCAAACGTCAGGCGACGACTTGCAGACGCCAATAAAGTAGCGCTGGCGAACGCTTGTGATGCGATTGCTGAGCCAGTCGGGAGGGCTCGCGTAGTTTGTATTGACGATGCCGGCGTGATCGAAATCGTACGGCACCAGTTTGAGGTTCTCGGCGGCTTCGCCATGATCGATCAATCGCGAATTGTGGCAACAGGTGCGGCCCTCGGCGACACGTGTCGTTGAATAGTCGCTGTTGCCGATAAAGAACTGGAACAGCTCGAACAGGGCGGTGTGGGATTCATCAAGCTGTCGACGTTTGATAGTGGTCGGTACCAGCGTGCCATTCAGACGTTTCGCCGTATCGTTGTCGCTTTCGACAATAAACGCGATTGCCTCTCGCGTTTCGTTATCGTTGCCGGAGTCGACGAAACGCACGTTAAGCAAACGGGTTCGAAAATGATGGTCGCTGACTAGGGCCCAGGCGCGATAGCTCAAATACTCGAGCATCAGCCAGTCACTCGCACGTCGACCAGGCCGGCAGGCCCGAACGAGTTTCAATTTGTTTTGCTCGCGGAAGTAAGTTGTGGGTACTTCTGACTTCTTGAAATTCAATTGCAATGGAATAAAGCGGCAGTTTTCGCGCCGAAAATTGCCGCGCGCCCGTAAGCCCAGATTCAGTATGACATTGCCGTTGATCGGGTCCTCAAAGGCCAGCGTGCCGTCGAAATAGGGCCGTTCCTCATCGTTTTTGGCACGCGTGACGCTATCGAATGGCGCGGTAATGGTGACCGCAAGCGGTGTGGCGTCCTCATACAAAGCGTCAGTGCCCTGCGCCGGGTGACAGGCTACACCGACTATCACGACTGCCATCCACAGCTTGATCGATTCGATACGCATGTCCGCCAACCCCAAGTGTCTAACGCCTTGAAACTCTAGCGCGTCGTCTCCGTGACGTCCATTAACGGCACTGTCGCGTGAACATCGTGACGCTAAAAACAGGATTCCGTGATAAGTCCGTGACAACTGCCACCTAGCATGCGTCTGCGGTTAACGCACAGACGCCGGTTTCTGACCGGCCAACTCACACACTGTTTTTTTGGGAGCGATCCATGCAAATACGTAGCATTTTTTCCAGGGCGCTGATGGTGGCCGGTCTTGCAATGGTGGCGAGCACCGCTGCGAAAGCGTCGGACCGTCACGGTATTACTTATCGTGTCACGGTCACCAATCTGACGGCAGGACAGCCATTTACGCCGCCGGTTGTTGCGGTTCACAATCGTCGTGCTGATGTGTACTCGTTGGGCGAGCCCGTCAACGAAGGTGTGCGCCAGATTGCCGAAAACGGCAACCTCGAGCCGCTAGTCACCGCGTTGTCCTCTGACCCCAACGTGTCACAGGTCATTACCGGTACAGCGCCTATTGTGCCAGCAGGTAACCCCGGTGGTACCGCGTTTGATAGCGAATACACGGTCGAGTTCACGACGTCTGGCCGTGCCCGTCGCCTGTCGATTGTCAGCATGTTGATCTGCACCAACGACGGCTTCACCGGTATTGATTCGGTGCGCCTGCCGGTGCGTGGCAAGACAACCATTCTTGCTCGCGGTTACGACACTCGCACCGAGAAAAACACCGAAGACTTCGCTGATATCGTACCGCCATGCCAGGGTCTGATCGGCGTCTCGTCAGATGACACCGGCACGGGTGCGAGCAATCCGGAGTTGGCCGAGAATGGCGTGATCATTCCGCATCCGGGTGTGGTTGGTGACAACGACCTCGATCCGCGTGTCCATGATTGGGCCGATCCTGTGGCGAGAATTGTTATCGAGCGCGTGAGCCCACGCCGTTACTACTAATTGTCTACCGTAAGTCTGTAGGCAATAAGACGGGATGCAGCGACGCTGCATCCCGTTTTTTGTAATTGGACAATAGCAATCGATTCGCGCGATGATCGTACCATCGTCGAAAGAAGGAGGCCGCTATGCGGTGCTGTTTCGCAGTCTTGCTACTTATGGTCACCGCGGGTGTCGCAGCGGAACCCGTCGAAATTGATGAGTGGGTTGTACCATTTGAGAAATCGAGGCCGCGTGACCCGTTTGCGACCAGTGCTGATAGCGTATGGTTCGTGGGTCAGCGCGCGGGCTACCTGGCGCGGTTGGATGTCATCGATGGTCGCTTCGAGAAAATCGATCTCAAATCGGGCTCTGGGCCACACAATCTGATCGTCGCTGACAATGGCGATGTTTGGTATGCAGGCAACCGCACAGGCCTGATCGGTCGTTACGATCCGACCACGGGAGAGATCGAGGAGGTGCCGATGCCCGACGCATCCGCACGCGACCCGCATACGTTGATTTTCGATGCCGACCAGTCGCATATCTGGTTTACCGTCCAGGGCGGCAATCAGATGGGCCGGTTGCGTCTGTCTGACCGCAAGGTGGACTTGATCCCCTCCAAGACCGAGCGCTCGCGGCCGTATGGGATCAAGTTGGCGCCGGACGGCGATGTCTGGGTGGTCTTGTTTGGCAGTCACAAGTTGGTTCGCATCGATGCCGGCACCTTGGAGACGCAAGAGATACCGTTGCCCGATGAAAGCGCTCGCCCTCGCCGGATCGAGGTGCTGGAAGATGGCAGCGTCTGGTGGGGCGACTACGCCAACGGGCGTTTGGGTCGCTACCAGCCGGCGACCGGTGAGTTCGATGAATGGGATTTGCCGATGGGCGATCAGGCGCGTCCTTATGGGATGGCGTCCGATGCGAGCGGGCATGTGTGGGTGGTCGCGACCGGTGTGCAACCGAACGTCTTTCTGGGTTTCGATATCGCCAAGGAGACGTTTGTCTCGGCAACCGAGGTTGCCTCAGGCGGGGGTACGATTCGCCATATGCATTACCACGAA
>JBCAZB010000257.1:0-4632 GCA_038533315.1 Pseudomonadota bacterium
ATGTGGTCATGATGGCCTCAATGGCAGTGAAGCCATGTCATAACAAGAATAAACGGCTAGGCTGGGTGAATGGCTCTACAAGCACAGAAGGGCAACAAACCCGAGGGTAGGACCTGATGCGCCTCTTCCCACGGGCACTGGCACCGCGACTGTTTTTCAGCGCGTTGATGCTGACGATGGCTATGGTCTGCGCAGCCATCCTGGTCCTTTACGCCAACACCAACTACATCATCGATCGATTCCTGAACGACAGCGTCGCCCAGCGCAGGCAAACCCTGACGCAGAGCTTCGAAATACGCGCGGGGCAAGCAACTACGTCGCTTGAACGCGAAATCGACGGTTTGCTGCGCGACAAACGCATCGGTGATCTCAAGCGATCCATCGATGAATCGGTCGACGACCTCGGTCCGCTTGAGCGGGTCTTCGTGCTCGACAACCAATCATCCATCATTGCCGGGAGCACCACCGGCGCGCCGGATCTGTCGCGCGATGGCAACCTGGTCTGGACTGTGGACAAGTTGATCTCGCGTCGCAGCATCGTCTTGAACGGTGAACGCCTTGGCACCCTGCAGCTCGAGTTTTCGCTAGCGGACTTCAACAACCAGCTCGCGGTATTCGCGGATCGACAGCGAGAGATTCGCTCGGGCTGGCGCCAGCGTGCAACGATTTGGGCCATTGCCGTATCACTGATCGTCGCCTTGGTCTGCGGGCTCATCAGTTGGATATCCGCCCGTCGTCTGATCGAACCCATCAGCGCCATCACGAGACAAGCACGGCGCCTGCAATCCGGCGACTATGGCGACAATCTGGCAGTTGAACGGGAAGATGAGCTCGGTACGCTTGCTGGCGCATTCAACGCAATGCGAGACCAGCTGCGTCAAACTACGATCTCGCGGGATTACATCGACAACGTGCTCGCCAGCATGAACGACGCCATTATCGTCACCAGCGAAGAAGGCGTGATCACGCATTGCAACCCGGCGACCATCAGTTTGACGGGCTACACGGAAACCGCTTTGCTCGGGATGCCGATACAAGACCTGATTGTCGAAGCAGACCGCGCATCGTTCGCGAAGATTTTGCCAGGTATGCAGGCCCGTGATGCGCGCCTTGCTACCAGCGAAAATGAAGCGTTACCGGTGGCCTGGAGCATGTCGGTCATCCGCACTGACGACCCAATGCTCGCCGGTCGTATTTACTCGGCCCAGAACATCAGCGAGCGCAAACGCTCTGAGGAACGCATCCGCTATCTCGCACGCATGGACCCATTGACCAAAGTGCCGAATCGAATGCAATTCCAGCACTTGTTGCAACGCGCGATTGCGAAAGCACGTCGCAACAATACAATGCTGGCGCTGTTCTATCTCGACATCGACCAGTTCAAGGACATCAACGATACCTTTGGCCATCTCGCTGGGGACACGACACTCGAGACGATGGCGCGTTGCATGAAAGAAGGACTTCCGGAAGGCGCGGTCATCGGACGTTTGGCCGGCGACGAGTTCGCCGCATTCATCGACAATTTACCCGTTGTCGAGGACATGCAAGAGAGTCTGCGCGGTACTGGCCGCGCACTGCTCGGCGACATCGCCGAGCCGTTCATGGTGCAGACCAACGAGGTCTACATGACAGCGAGTCTTGGCATTGCGCTCTACCCGAGCGATGCCGACAACGTTATCGACTTGTTGCGCAACGCTGACGCGGCGTTGTACTCCGCGAAAAAAGCCGGTGGTAACCGCCTCGCCTTCTATGATGCATCGATGAACGATGCAGCCGTCGAGCGCTTGATGATGAAGAGCCGCTTGCGTCGCAGCTTCGAGCGCGATGAGCTGCTGCTGAACTACCAACCTAAGTACGAATTATCGACCGGCCGTATTGCTGGCGCCGAAGCATTGGTTCGCTGGGACATGCCCGACCATGGTCGCGTACAACCGAATGAGTTCATCCCACTCGCTGAGCAAACCAACCTCATCATCGAGATCGGCGAATGGGTCATCGAGCGCGTTTGTCGTGACATCGCCATCTGGCACGAAGAAGTCGGGGAATGCGGTCGAATCGCGATCAACTTGTCATTAAAACAGCTGAGGCAGCGAAACTTCTTCAACCGGATCAATCGAATCTTCCAGCGCTACGATATCAAGCCGTCGGACATCGAATTTGAGATCACCGAAACAACATTGATGGAAGACATCCCGCGCACGCTGGAAGTACTCGACAAATTGCGCGCCTACGGCCTGCAACTGGCGATCGATGATTTCGGCACCGGCTATTCATCGCTCAGCGCACTGCAAAAATTTCCGATCAAAACATTGAAGATCGATCGCTCCTTCGTGACCAACGCAGCCGTCGACGACAACGATGCAGCGATTGTCTCGGCGATTGTGGATATGAGCCGCAACCTTCGACTCGAGGTTGTTGCTGAAGGCATCGAAACGCCGGCCCAGCTTTCGCTGCTGCGCGCGTTGCGATGTGACTTTGGCCAGGGCATGTTATTCGGCGAGCCGATGTCGGCGGACGGGTTCGCCGAGCGTCTGGCGGCCCAGCAGGACGGCACGGACCAGATGCGGGCACTTTTCGGCTAATCCGGCCGAAAAGCGGCATTAGAAATCATGACCAATTGCTTATAAACTTCCGCTCTGATTTGCGGTCAAAGAACGGACCGCCTGCGAAATTTGGGGAGTTAAGCAACATGAACACTATGTCTCGTCTCGTATTCACCGCAGCACTTGCTGCCTTATCGAGCGTTGCTTACAGCGCCTGCGACTATCCGTCACGGATCGATATCCCGCGCGGCACTGACGCTACCAAAGAGGACATGCTCGAGGGCTCCAAGGCGATCAAGGCCTACATGAACGAAATGAATGCCTATCTTGATTGCCTTGAAAGCGAAAACGAGAATGCCGGCGTAGAAGGCGAAGCGGCCGAAATCACAGAGCAACGTAATGCGCTGTTCACCAAACGGTACAACGCTGCCGTCGAGGAAATGGAATCCCAGGCCAATGAATTCAACGTCCAAGTGCGCGCCTACAAAGCCAAGGGCAGCGAGTAACACAGCCGCCCAAAAGCTCCGCAATGCAGCTTAAAAGACTGCGCTGATGAATGGCCAAAATTTGCGTTTGTTGGCGTATTGATGATCCTCCGGTTTTCAGTGCGATGAGTCCCGTAAGGCCGTTCGGCTTTCGTGCACTACTCGGTTTGGCTTCACTAGTGCTATTCCCGAGCGGTATCGCCCGGTTTGATGCAAGCGTTGCTGACTTGGCGTCCCAAACTGCCTGGTCGGGCTTTTCACCTAAGACATGAAAAAGGGCCAAGTAGCCCGACAATTTCCCGCATTTGGTCTGAACACGTCAGACTCTGACGCGCGACGAATCAACCTCTTGTGTTAGAATTCGACCGTTATTAGCACGGGTTAAGGGAATAATGCGGCAAACAAAATACGCCATCCACTGGCTCTTGGCGGGGATCGCTATCCTTTTTTCGTCAAAATCAATGGCGGCAGTCACCGAATGGATCGATATCGATATCATCAATGGTCACGTCACGGTAGAAAGCTCGATCAATGGCATTAAGGGCTATTCCATTATCGACACCGGCGCATCGGGCACGTCGATCAATGGCAATTTCGTCACCGCGAATAACCTGACCTTCGGCAATGCCGGGAAAATCGTAATCCAAGGCATCGTCGCCAAGGAAGAACGACCCGTCTATCGCGGGGTTGAAGTATCGATGTTCGGCACGCAACTGACCTTCAATAACGTGGCCGACATCAACTTTGGCGGAGCGCGGGAACAGCTATTGCTGGGCGCCGATTTCCTGAAAGGCTACGTCGTTCAGTTCGACTACGTGAACTCACGCATGCGACTGATCACACGGGACAGCATCGATCTCAAGAAACAAAAGAACATCAAATCGAAGAGACTCGGGACCAGCGGCGGGATCGTTGTGAAAGTCGGTCTCGGCAAGAAAGACCCCTGGTTAATGTTGGATACAGGCGCGACGAGCGGCTTGATTGTCAGCCGCCAACTCGCCGAACGACTCGATTGGCCAGAGACCTATGGCACGGTGACAGGCGAGAGTCGCGGGGTAAACGATTCAGCGGAAACAGAATACTTCCGGCTGCCGAACATGGGGCTCGGCCCTTACAACCTCGAGGATGTAATGGTCGCTTACCCGGCAGAAGGCAGCGACTTCAAATTGTTCGAGCGGCGAACTGCATCCGGCTCGCGCCTTTTGCAGCGCAATGCCTATGAAGGGCTGGTGGGCTACGACGTGCTGAAGCACTTTTTGGTGACCGTCGATTACCAGCGTGGCTACGTACATCTGGCGCCCGGCCAGAAAGTGACGGCCGAGTAACCTAACTCTCGGGATCAGATTTTGTAAAAGAGTCAGCAGCTCGCTGATCGATCAGACGGGATCTAAGTGTGAAAGCTCAGACCGGACCTTGCAGTGATTGTCAGAATTGATCGCGACCAGTGACCGCTTTAGACTCATCGTTCGTCGGTTATTCAGAGGCAAACTGGACGACCGCTGTTGACCCCAAGCGGCCCTTCAGCATTAGTCCATTGCCATCGTTCTCAAATTCCATGATTGCAGAAGACCCTCCAAGTCCCGAAGAAGTAGAGAAGGTTTTCG
>JBCAZB010000258.1:0-4625 GCA_038533315.1 Pseudomonadota bacterium
GGTGATCGTGCCTTTCACGATGCTGCCTTTCGGGTGATCGGCCATCCATGATGACAGCGGATCACGGTCGAGCTGCTTGATCCCCAGTGAGATTCGCTCACGCTCGGAATCGATCGCCAGAACGGTCGCCTCGACCTCCTGCCCTTTCTGGTAGTTACGGACGGCTTCCTCGCCATCGTCATCCCACGACAGATCTGACAGATGCACCAAGCCGTCGATGCCACCATCGAGGCCGATGAAAATACCGAAATCGGTAATCGACTTGATCTGACCTTTGACCCGATCGCCACGGTTGAACGTTGTACCAAACTCAGCCCATGGGTTGGGCTTGCACTGCTTGATACCCAGTGAGATACGACGACGCTCTTCGTCGATCTCCAGCACCATGACCTCGACTTCTTCACCGAGGTGTACCACTTTCTGCGGGTTAACGTTTTTATTGGTCCAATCCATTTCTGAGACGTGGACCAGACCCTCAACGCCCTCTTCGATCTCAACGAAGCAACCGTAGTCGGCGATGTTGGTCACCTTTCCGAACAAACGGGTGTTCGGCGGATAACGACGAGAAATGGCCTGCCACGGATCCGCACCAAGCTGCTTGATACCGAGTGATACACGCTGACGTTCACGGTCGAACTTCAGAATCTTGACATCGATTTCTTCACCGACAGACACCACTTCAGACGGATGCTTCACGCGCTTCCACGCCATATCCGTGATGTGCAGCAGCCCATCGATGCCGCCGAGATCAACAAACGCACCATAATCGGTAAGGTTCTTGACGATACCTTTGATGGTGTTGCCTTCCTGCAGGCTCTTCAGCAGCTCTTCACGTTCTGCACTGTATTCATCTTCTACAACCGCACGACGCGAAACAACGACGTTGTTGCGTTGCTGGTCGAGTTTGATGACCTTGAATTCGAGGACTTTGCCTTCCAGATAACTCGGGTCGCGCACAGGCCGGACATCAACCAACGATCCAGGCAGGAACGCACGTACATTGTCGATTTCGACAGTAAATCCGCCCTTAACACGACCGTTGATCACGCCGTTAACGATTTCGCTGCTTTCGAAGGCTTTCTCAAGCCGTGTCCAGGTTCGTGCTCGCTTGGCTTTTTCGCGCGATAGGCGCGTCTCACCGAATCCGTCTTCCACCGCGTCAAGCGCGACTTCGACGATATCGCCGACAGCCACTTCAACTTCACCGGTTTCATTCTGGAACTGTTCAACCGGAATAACCGCTTCCGATTTCAAACCGGCATTGACAATGACGACGTCAGAATTGACCGCCATAACAGTGCCGTCGAGGATCGTGCCAGGTGCTATCTGCTGACTGGCCAGACTCTCTTCAAATAATTGTGCAAAACTTTCAGACATGTTGTTTAAACCATCGCTACCAAAACAAAAAGTAGCGCCAAATTAAGTATGCGTACGTTGCGTCCTGCTGGTACGGTCAACCACAAAAAAGCCCCGCCTTCCTGGCGAAGCGATAATCCTGTTCAGCGGTTATAAAAGGGCTGGCGCTTACCCGATACCAAGCCGCGCGTTCTTTAAAGCCAGTATCTGACTGACCACGGCGTCGGCATCGAGATGCGTCGAATCGATCGTGATGGCATCGTCCGCTGCCACCAATGGTGCGACAGCGCGCGACGCATCCCTGTGATCGCGTTGCTCAATGTCCCGCAAAAGGGCGGCAAGGCTAACATCAATATCGTTGTCTTTCAACTGCTTATGGCGCCTCGCAGCGCGTTCCGCCGCGCTGGCTGTCAGAAACACTTTCAGCGGCGCATCAACAAAAATCCGAGTACCCATATCGCGCCCGTCTGCGATCAATCCAGGGGGCCGCGCGAAGTCCCGTTGCGCCTGCACCAAGGCGTCACGGACACCTGGAAAAACAGCAACGCGAGAAGCGTCCTCACCACAGGTTTCACTTCTAATATCACGCGTGACATCTTGTTTTTTATAAAGTATTCGTTCGCCACCATCAGGTGTCTGATCAAACTCCACATCCAAATCAAGGGCGATCTGCGCAAGCTCATCCTCGCGATCCAACTCAATGCCGGCCTCATTTGCCGCGAGCGCGGTCAGCCTGTAGAGCGCACCAGAATCGAGTAAATGCCAACCCAAAACCGCCGCAAGGCGACGACTAACCGTACCTTTACCGGACCCACTGGGCCCATCGACCGCAATGACTGGCGCGTGGCTCATTATCGACCCCCGATGCGCAGCGACAGCCCGACCCGCTCTGCGAGCACCGCAAAATTCGGAAACGAAGTAGCGATATTTTCCGGATCTCGTATCGATACTTCAGCGTCCGCGACAGCACCTGCGACCGCAAATGCCATGGCCACACGGTGGTCACCATGGCTTTCTACTTCGCCCGACTGAAATTGGCCACCCTCAATAACGACCCAATCGTCGCCCTCCTCGACCTGAATGCCGAGCGCCCTTAAACCGGCGACCATCACACCAATTCGATCGCTTTCCTTGTGACGCAATTCGGCCAGACCGCTGAAGCGTGTGTCGCCGCGGGCGCATGCTGCAGCGACAAACAAGATCGGAAATTCATCAATGGCGAGTGGTACGAGAGCAGGATCGAGATCGATGCTCCGCAGATCAGCGCTGCGAACGCTTAGGTCGGCGATTGGCTCTCCACCACTTTCCCGTCGATTTTCAATGGAAATGTCGGCACCCATCAACGAGAGTATGTCCAAAACACCGGTTCGGGTCGGATTCAGGCCGACCCCGGTAAGGGTCACTGCGCTATCGGAAACAATACTCGCGGCTACCAGGAAAAACGCAGCCGACGACAGATCCGCTGGCACATCGATGTCAAGCGCGTTGAGTCGATCTACCGGTTCGAGCCTAATAAGCGGACCATCGATAGTGATGGAGACGCCCATCGCCTGCAACATCCGCTCGGTATGGTCACGACTGGGTCCAGGCTCCCTCAGTATCGTAGCTGAGGTCGCAAAAAGCCCCGCGAGCATCAGCGCGCTTTTCAACTGCGCGCTGGCCAACGGCATTGCATAATCGATGCCTTGCAAGCGGTCTGCGGGAGCAATACGCAATGGCGCCTTGCCGTTTTCACTCGCGATGTTGGCGCCCATCTTTGTTAGCGGTTCGATGACTCGCGCCATCGGCCGGCTGGATAACGAAGCATCGCCAGTCAGCACCGACGGGAAGGACTGCGCGGCCAACAGGCCGCACAGCAAACGCATGCCTGTGCCGCTATTACCAAGATAGATATCGTTTTCTGGCGCGCGTAACCCGCGTAAGCCAACGCCGTCGATCACATAGCTCTCGGAGGAGTGACGAACGATGCGCGCACCCATCGACTGCATGGCTGCTGCTGTAGCCAGACAATCCTCGCCCTCCAGCAAGCCCGTGACGCGTGTCGTGCCAGTTGCCAAGGCACCCAACATTAAGCTGCGGTGCGAAATCGATTTATCACCAGGCACTCGGATAGCGCCGGTGAGGCCTTGTTGGACTGGCCGGCTGACCAGTAATACTGCCATCTCCACAGTCAAAGAACCGCCCTCGGAAACGCACCGATCACTTTGCATAGCGAAGCGGTTTGCGACAAAGCATCGATCGCCTTGGCGACCGCTGGCTCTTCCGGGTGCCCATCAATATCGATGAAGAACACGTAATCCCACACACCACGACGAGATGGTCGCGACTCGATCCGCGTCATATTGACGCCGTTGTCGGATAGTGGCAGCAACAGCTGATACAGCGTGCCGGCACCTTGCGTGTTGTCCGCTGAAACCATCAGTGTCGTCTTGTCGTCGCCGCTGGCTGGCAAAAACTGCTTGCCGAGCACCAAAAAGCGCGTGGTATTGTCAGCACGGTCCTCGATGTTGCGTACGAGCACGTTAAGCCCATAAACGTCGGCAGCCGATTGCCCGCCTATCGCGATGGTGCCCACCTCATCTCTCGCACGGCGTGCACCCTCTGCATTGCTGCTGACTGCGATCTGCTCCAGATCTGGAAAATGCTCTCGTAACCAGACGCGGCACTGCGCCAGAGACTGCTGATGCGCACAGATCCGCTGGGCCGTATCCAGCGAATCTGCTGCACTGCCCATCAGATGCTGCTCGATGCGCAGCTCGATCTCACCGCAGACCTTAAGCGGCGACACCAGAAACATATCCAGCGTGTTATTGACAGTGCCTTCGGTGGAGTTCTCAATCGGCACCACACCAAAGTCCGCGCTGCCGGATTCCACCTCTCGAAACACGTCGTCGATACTCGCGAATGGTAAGTCTCTTATTGAATGACCGAAATGTTTGAGCGCGGCAGTTTGCGTAAACGTGCCTGACGGCCCAAGAAAGCCGATCTTGAGTGGCGCCTGTTGCGCGAGGCAAGCTGACATGATCTCTCGAAACAGCCTTACCATTTCGTCATCGGATAACGGGCCCTCATTGCGCGCAACGATGCGGCGCAGCACCTCGGCCTCACGGTCTGCGCGGTAAAACGTGGCGTTTTCGCTACTGCCGCGTTTAGCGATACCAACTTCCTGAGCGAGCTTCGCTCGTCGGTCGATCAGTGTCTGAAGCTGCTGATCGATGTCGTCGATCGCCTCGCGAACGTGGCTTAGAGATTTAGTGTCGGTCACTTGC
>JBCAZB010000259.1:0-4625 GCA_038533315.1 Pseudomonadota bacterium
TGCTCATATCACAGCAGGTACCGGCATAGTGGACGGGCACGATCGCCTTGGTGGCCGGGCTAAGCGCAGCGACAACGCAGTCCAGGTCTATGTTCATGGTCTCGGGGTCTATATCGACGAACACGAGCCTCGCACCGCGCAAAGCGAACGCATTGGCTGTAGAAACGAAAGTGTAGGACGGGAGTATGACTTCATCGCCAGGTTGGATATCTAGCAACAAAGCAGACATCTCCAAAGCAGCCGTACAGCTCGGGGTCAAAAGCGCTTTTCGACAACCCAATTCCGCTTCAAACCATTGCTGACACAGCTTGGAAAAATGACCGTCGCCAGACATTTTGTCCGAGCCCATACTTTGCTTGACGAACTCATCTTCTGCGCCCGTGTATGGTGGTCGATTAAACGGAATCATCAAAACGAATTCACAGCCGCCACCGCGATGGCGAGATTGTAGACAATTTGCGTGACGCTAGACCAAAGCGTCAGAGGTGCCATCCGATCCGCGTCGATTGGAACTACGATAGTATCTCCGGGACGAATCTCAGTACCACCTACACGTCTCAACCAGCTAGACCCCGAATTCGCTACGACCTGACCGTTCGCGCGAACCACGTAAATCCTCTTACCATCAGCTTTACTCGTCAGACCACCGCTGCGAGCAATGTAGTCCTCACGATCAAGATCCTCGCCAAACAGATGGCTAGTTGCATACTGAACCTCACCAATCACCGTCACTTCCTGGACGGTTTGCGGCACGTATAGAATGTCACCATCCCGAAGTCGAATATCTGCGCGGGACTCTGTCGACAAGACGCTATTTAGGTCAATCACTAACCGGCCTGTCGCTTCACTCTCGCGGAGCTGCGCCAACAAATTCTGGCCGAACACAAAGGCCTGCTGTGTTCCATCGCCCGAGACGGCCGCCGTCTGCAAGGCCAGAGAGGCCAGGTCGGCCTCCAGTCTCGAAATTAGTGTTTGAATCTGTTCTTCTTCCCGCTGTTTGAGAAGTTCACGAGTAAACACCGCACCATCTGGAAAGGACAAATCCGTTAAGCCACCCGCCCGGGCAATAACCGACCCGAGTGTTTCGCCACGCTTAATCGGATAGGTTCCTGGGAAACGAAACTCACCGAGCAACTGAATCGTCTCTTGCTCACGCCACTCAGGTACCTCGCGGATATTCAGGTAGTCATAAGGTTGCAATTGTTCGTCCGCGAGCGGGTCACCTGAAAGAACACGCGCCAGATCAATTTCGATCAGCGTTGTTCTTCGAGCTCCGCCCTCCGTAATGATCTGGCGAGTCAGTTCAGCAGTCTCGAGATAAGCCGAGGCTGTGAAACCACCTCCCGCCCGCAGCAAGTCGCTGACGCGCATGCCGACCTCAAGAGGGTACTCGCCTTCGGACCGGACCTGTCCCGCAATAGAAACTTTCGGAACCGGATCACCTTCGATTGATTGTCGGTCAAGATCCCCAAGGAGTTCCTGCAACGCACTTCCGCGTGATGGCCCCATCGGAAACGCATAGACCTGATCACGCGGCATCAGCAAAGGGTTCTCTTCGCTATTGGGCGACGCAAGTGCTGAGTTAATGTCGGCCGATAGCACCTCTACCGTTCCGTCGTTGGATCGCTCACGTCGAATGAGCAAGTAACCAAGATCAGCACGCGACTTTAACGCGGTCACTGATGGCACGATGTCCGTGAGACGTAATCCCTCTTGCCATTGGAACGAAGTCAGGCGACGAAAGTACCCAACCAACTCAACCGAGCTTTCCAACCGGTCGAGTACAGGGAATACGCGCAGTACATCTCCATCTTCCATAAGGAGCTGGTCGGCAGATGGTGTTCCAATACCGGCGTCAACAATCTTGCGATCACCACTGTCAGTGATTCTCTCAATTCGGCCCGTTGACGCCATTGCCAACGAAGTCAAACCACCCGCTGTACGAATAACATCCGCAACAGAAGTTTTACCGCGCAACTCGTAAAAAGCTGGTCTTTCCACTTCGCCATCCACCGCAATACGCGGTCCGACTGGCGGGACGAAAATAACATCGCCAGGCATCAGTTGCCGGTCGTTGCGCGTATCGCCGTTCAGTAACAGGTCGTAAAAGTCCAAACGACCGACGATCCGTCCATTACGCTTAAGTTGAACGTCTCTAAGTGTTCCGGACTCGCGGATACCCCCTGACACCAAAAGCGCATTGACCATTGTGCTCAAACTGCTGACGACGTAGGACCCCGGCTCGTTGACATCACCGAGCACTAGAACACGTATGGACCTAAGCTCACCTAGCGTAACCGCAGCACGAACACCGATTTTCTGCTCGGCAACTCGCTCGACAATCAACTCACGTGTTGCCTGAAAGGTTAGCCCAGCGACCGTGACTGGCCCGATGTCTTGAAGATTGACATCACCGTCACGTGTCACGAAGACTCGATATTCATCGTTTTCGTTACCAAAAAACTGAATGATCAACTCATCGCCTGGCCCGACCACATAACCACTCGGCACCGGGACATCCGTTGCTGGCGCAAACGTGGTAGGGGCGTTGTCAAACAACTCGTAACCGAAGTAGTCCAACGAATCGACGCCGGTCGGCCTCAGCGGCAACCGGCGAACCGAAATCGTAAAAACTGACAACTCCGGAACAGCATTGAGCCTGAGCGCTGCCTGTTCATCGTCCAGCCCACCAAGCAACACGGTGGTTATACCCGGAAGGAGAAGACCTCCACCATCATCGAGTTCAAACGCTCGTGACCCCACCAAGTCGAGCAAGGTTGGCTCCAAGGAATCCTCGTCAATCTCGGAGTTTTCCGAATCAAGCACAAACGAGATCACCAACGTATCACCCGGACCGATCACCGCCTCCTGCTCTTCTTCCAATTCTCGCGGCACCGTGACTGGCGGAAAAGCTACTGGCGCGTCATTGGATATAGCCGTCGGATCAAGACCGTATTGTTCGAGGAGTGCCTTCTGCTGGCTTTCGGGGAGTGATCGCAGAAACTCCAATTGCTCTGGAGATGGCGTTGTCGCGTCCTGAGCAAAGCAGGTAGTCCAAAGGACTGAACACACGAACAGACAAAAGAACTTACGTAGCACTGCTGACCTACAGATTCCGCCGAACCGGCGCGCAGTATACCGCATAGGCAGGATTAGTAAGGTATGCGCCAACCAACAAAGATCCTAGCGTCGTCGTTGGATTGGCCGGTTAGACTGTCCTCAAATCGCGACACGCCAGCACCGACTTCTAGCTCTCCAGAACCCACGCTTGTTCGCCAGCTCAGCTCAATCGACTGAAATGATGCAGGCGTGGGCGTGATGGTATTCGCTGGGTCAGGCTCTCCCTCTTGGTTAAGATCAGCTGAGCGAATTACCGCTAGGAAAGTATCACCAGTTTGAGTGACAGCGATTGCGCCAATAGAAACGACCTCTGCATCGTTGTCCGCAGAATGCCCGATGCTCCTCCCTCGATAGCGATAGCCAGTAGGATAAACCCGGTTGTTGTATCCGCAGTTGGGTCGCGTGCTGGATTCGTAGAATTGACATGTGGTGCCGGCGAACTCGGCAAAGCCGCGTATACTGGCGCCGCGCAATCGGCCACTAACCTCAACGCCTAGGAGTCCAAGATACCGACTTGGAAATCCGCCCGCCTCATCCTCGCCAATGAACTGGCCATACAGTGCTGTTGAGACGAAGTCCGAGGGCGGGCGCCAGCGAAAATCGACGCCGGCCAACTGATTGCCAGGCTCGTTGGAAATATCAACACCATCTCCGCGATTGTCTCGACCGATCGTAAGATTGACTAACGCATCCAGATCGCAAGGTCGGTCGCCGTTTCCGCACCACTGCGCCGTTCGAGACAGCCCAATTTCGAGCGACTGCAAAGGTCGGAAGTTCACCCTTAGACCAAGAAAACGCGCGTTGGGAACCGCGCGATCATTCTCCAGCTGGCCCCACACAAAACTCGCATCCCATGGTCCAAGCCATGACAGCCACTTGTTGCGAAAAGGTGCTGTATCGTTTCTTTCGATCGATATTGCGGGAATCGGTCTGTGGTTGTTACCGAGAATGATGCTGCCGTCGTAACCTGGCCCCCACCAGCGCTCCATGACGCCAGCAGACACCATGTAATTGCCGATAGCGACTCCGACAAACGATCCGTCCATACGTACGTCTTGGTCGTCATCTGGACTGCTGACAGCGTTCACGTTGATCCGCGCGGCAAACCGATCTCCCATCCACGCCACACCCGCCGTTACGTCACTGTCTTCGCGAGCGCGGTCTTCGAAACCACGAAGGAGTAAGGGCTCGGTGTCGTACTTCGCGTCGACCCCGAAACTGAGTTCGCGGGTCCGCGTGGCCATCGTTCCGAGGCGTCGCACCCGAGTCAGCGCTCCAAGTGTCCCTTCGCTCAACTGAGAGACTTCGGTGAACTCCGCGATGTCATTGATGATATCGCCCCACGACAGCGGCCAACTGGTTACGGGCGCCGTGATAATCCCTTCGTCAGCCAAAAGCTGGATGTCATGGCGAAGCGCCATGTCACCTGGATCTACCCACGGTCCGGCCTCCGCAGTACTGAGCGAGAACATTGCGACGCAAGCCAACAAGCTGATATTTCGATA
>JBCAZB010000260.1:0-4621 GCA_038533315.1 Pseudomonadota bacterium
CCAGCAGAGTGTCGCTCTGTACGCTAAAGCAGTCTGGTGAAAGACCCGCGTCATCGGCGCCGATCGGGAGTTCTGCAACCAGGCGTTCGCCTAGCGCCGAGCGGACTTTGATTTCGCCAAGCTCGAGCGCATTGCCGGGGCCTGCTAAGACCCCTAGTGCCAATGCGACGGCGGCGGCAATCTTGTTGGTTGCGGGTTGCATGATTCGTTCTCCCTGGAGATTTTTTCGATCGTTCAAGCGGATTCCTGTAGGACCACTTCCGGTTCTTGTACGTAATGACCTTGCATGAAGCTGATACCGAGCTGCCATAGGGCTGCCATCGTGTTTGCATCCTGAACTTTCTCGGCGATCGTTTGAATTGAGCGGCTCGAGGCCGCTTCCACGATCGCTTTGGTGCGCGCGCGAGCATCGTCATCCGACGACAGATTAGCGATCAAGGCGCCATCAATTTTGACGAAATCGAGTGGCAGGTTGCCAACCAGTTTCTCTGATTTATCGGAGATGCCGCAGTGCTCAATCGCAAAACGACACCCCAGCGCACGTACGAAGGTCGACAATTGAGCTGTTGCTTTCAGGTAACTGAGTGCCGTTTCTTCGGTCACCTGAAAGCAGACGGTGGCCGGATTGATTTGCGCGCGGCTGATCATTGTCTTCAACCATGCAGTAAATGACTTATCGACGAGTGATTGCTCGCTCATTCGCAAGAACACGAGGTCAGGTCGACGTTCTCGGCATAGCGCCATGGATGCCCCGATAATCCACCGGTCAATCGCGTGCAACATGTGACTGCGCTTGGCGGCTGGGAAAAACTCAGACGGTGCGATGACTTCGTTCTGCTCATTGACCATGCGCACGAGAATGTCGAACATGCTCGACGCTTCTCCGTCCAGTGCGGCAATTGGTTGTTGCAACAAGCGGAATCGATTTTCCTTTAGTGCTTCGGTGATACGCTTCGCCCACATCGCATCGTGGTTTCGGATACGCGTGTCCTCGTCATCTGTTTCGTGCAGTCGAACCTGACCACGTCCCGCACTGTGCGCACTACGATAAGTCTGCTCGCTGATATTCATCAGATCTTCGACGGTCGGTGCCAGCGCGTTGTGCGGACAAATGCCGATGCCGCAACTCAGACTGAGGGTTCGCTCACCAGCCCCGAATACGCGCTCGCCCACGGCATGTGCAAATGCCTTTGCCCAGTTGACAGCTTCCTGCTCGCTGCCACGTTCCATCAATAGCGTAAATGCCGTGCCTTCAAATCGTCCCGCGATATCAGCCCGATCGATACGCTGGCGGAGAAACTCCGCAAAGTCCGCAAGCACTTCTTCACTGAGTAACACGCCCAGTTCATCGCGAATGCTGCGGAAGTCATCAATACGGATCCAGGCGAGAAAGCGCTGACCTTGCTCAAGCGGAGTCTCCAGTCGGTGCTGGATCAACTTCAGGAAGTATTTGCGGTGGTAGAGGAATGTGCTTGGGTCTTTCTTGGCTGCGTCGCGCAGCAGCGAATTGACACGCTTATCCTCTTGTTCCTGCGGTTTGACCGCAATCCGCACAGCTGGCTCGCCGTCAAAGTGTGCAGCCTCGAGTAGCATCGGTACCTGGACGTCGCTGCCATCGGACTTGATCAGTTCCACGTCAAGCGGCTCACCCGGCCAGCGGTCCATACTGATAGCCTTCAACGCACCTTTTAGCGCATCTTGGCTGTTCTTCGTTACAGCGTCCATCAACGGGGTCGCGAGACAGTCGTCATCCGATTGTTGTCCGACTAAATTGACCCATGCTTTGTTAACTTCGACGATGATCCCTTCCTGCACGTGTGCGATCGCATCGGGCACATTGTCGATCAATGAGCTGATCTGCTTTTGAATCGTCGCGGCGTCGTGGCGAGAGTGGTTAATCCGTCGCTCCAGATCGGTGTGGCGCAGTGTCCGCTGCAGCACCAGTGTCAGTCGCTCAGGGTTTCTCGCCGGTAGGACGTCGGCGGCCCCGGCACGCAGCGCCTCGGTGATCACGCCATCATCGGCCGTGTCGTCGAGCCATAGCGCCGCGAGCGGAAAATCTTGCTTGCCAGCAACTGCGCAGATACTCGCGGGAGACGGTGACTGGTCATCGCGGCGAGCAATAACGAGATGTGTCTCAGGCGTCACCTGACGCGCGAATGAATCCGCGTCCTGGCACCATTCACACCGCACGGCCAGCCCCGCGTTGCGCAGCGTACGGTTGATCATCTCCGCATCATCCTGAGCGTGACTGACGATCGTGATATTGATTTGGCGAGGCGTAGACAAGGCGTGTATCCGTACGTGTTCGTTGGGTTTTTCGACCGAAGCAGTCTATTACAGGAGCGGCAGTGGCACGGATAGCCTGAGTTGAAAACGTGAACTAGTTCCGTTTTCGTCGTTTCATCAGTGACTTAAGTGGAAATTTGCACTGTCTGAAGGGAGGCCGGTGACTCTATTGCGCTCGCCACATTTACCGCGACGGAGGTGACGGGTTACCATGGCGCCTGCTTACCGACAGCGAAAAGGGCGCGCATCTATGGCGAGTTACAGTACCAATGAGTTTAAGTCCGGATTAAAGATCATGCTGGACGGCGATCCCTACAATATTGTCGAGAACGAATTCGTAAAACCGGGCAAGGGTCAGGCTTTTAACCGCGTCAAAGTACGCAACCTGAAGACCAACAAGGTGCTCGATAAAACCTTCAAGTCTGGTGAAAGCGTCGAGGCCGCCGATGTTCTCGAAACCGAGATGCAATATCTGTATACGGATGGCGAATTCTGGTACTTCATGGATCCGGAAACCTACGACCAATATCCGGCGGCAGAAGCTGCGGTCGCCGATGCAACGCCCTGGTTGAAGGATCAGGACACGTGTAGCGTCACGTTGTGGAATGGGTCACCGCTGAGTGTCGCTGCGCCCAATTTCGTCGAGCTCACGATAACGCAGACGGATCCCGGGCTTAAGGGCGACACGGCACAAGGTGGCGTCAAACCGGCGACGCTAGAGACTGGCACGACAGTGCGCGTGCCCTTGTTTATCGAAGAGGGCGAGATCATTCGCGTCGATACGCGCACGGGCGAGTACGTCTCGCGCGTCAAAGATTAGTGTGATCGAGGTCGCCTTAGGTTCGCTGAGCTAGCCGAGGCCGACACTGCCTCGCTCAAGCTCGAGCAGGCGCTCGCATAGTTTGGCGATAGCCTCAATCCCGTCCTGATCTTCCGCTGAAAACCGCGCTTTGCGTGGGCTATCGATGTCCAGTACCCCAATGACCTGATTCGCCACGGTCAACGGCACGACGAGTTCCGATTCGCTCGCCGCATCACAGGCAATATGTCCTTCGAAGGCATGCACGTCGGCGATGCGCTGCGTTTCGCCGGTTGCTGCAGCTGTGCCACAAACTCCTTTTCCCCAGCCAATGCGCGTACAAGCTGAGCGTCCCTGGAAAGGGCCGAGCACGAGCTCGTCACCGCGATTGAGATAGAAGCCGCACCAATTGAGATCGGGTAGGGTTTCGAACACGAGCGCCGAAATATTGCTGAGGTTGGCCAGTGCGTCGGGCTCGGATTCGGTCAGCGCCGTCGCTTGTGCCAGCAAGAGTGCGTAATCGGTGTTGTTATCCATAGCATCTAAAGACCATTAAAGTTCGGAAAAACTGACAACTTCGCGAATATCCCGGTGACCGGTCGCCAGCATAACGACGCGGTCGAAACCGACTGCGACACCGGCACAATGCGGCAGCCCTGCCGACAATGATGCCAAAAAACGTTCATCCAGTGGCACCACGGTTTTGTCGCGTTGCGCTCTGGAGGCTAAGTCTCGTTCGAACCTTGCGCGCTGTTCGCCCGCATCGCGCAGTTCGACGAAACCGTTCGCGAGTTCGAGCGTGCCGACATAAACTTCAAAGCGAAGCGCTCTTTGGGAGTCGTCATTGATCTCTGCCAGCGCGGCCATCGCGGCCGGGTAGTGTGACACGACGGTCAGACGATCCGATTCAAACTGTCTGGCCACCGCCGTGTCAAATACATAGTCGAGCAAGGCATCGTGATCATGAGCAAAGGTTGCTGCTATATCAGCGCCGACGTAATCAATCAGCCTTTGAGTCGGCGAGTCGCTGTGAAGTTGTGTCGCCTGCTCAAGCGCCTCGTCATAGGTGTATTGAGCAATATCGCCGGTCAGCAGATCACTGCACAGCCGACCGAGTAGAGTCGTCGTGTCATCGATGATCGCCTGTAAACCGAAGTCGCGACGGTACCATTCGATCATCGTGAATTCAGGCTGATGGCGTTCGCCTTGTTCGCCGTCACGAAACACGCGTCCAATTTCGTAGATGTCTGGATAGCCGCTAGCTAACAAGCGCTTCATTGCATACTCGGGTGACGTGCGCAGGAACGCCGGCCTGCCGGTAACGTGTGTCGTGATGCTATCGATATGCAGATCGCTTACCGCGGCTCGTGACAGACAGGGCGTCTGCACTTCGAGCACCGCTTGCTCTGCAAAATAGCTGCGAGTTGCCTCGAGCAAGGCCGCGCGCGCTCGTGCCACTTCGATCGACGTTGTTGTGCGCCAGTCTAGCTCCGGTCTCAACGGATCAACGCCTCGCCGCAACGCACCGCATCG
>JBCAZB010000261.1:0-4618 GCA_038533315.1 Pseudomonadota bacterium
TCGGGACCGTTGATGCATTTCTCATCTGGCGGCTCACGGCCGGGCGCATTCACGCCACCGATGTCACCAATGCATCACGGACGGCGCTCTACGATATTCAGGCACACGAGTTCAGCGCTGAGTTGCTGGAGGTATTCAACGTACCCGCGAACATGATGCCGGACGTACGCGATTGCGCCGCTGACTTTGGTCAAACCGATCCGACGTTGTTTGGTGATGCAATTCCTGTTGCGGGCATCGCGGGTGATCAGCAGGCCGCCTTGATCGGCCAGCATTGCTTTGCACCGGGAGAAACGAAAAGTACCTACGGTACCGGCTGCTTCGTGATCGCCAATACTGGCGACGAAGTGCTGCGTTCGTCGCATCAGATGCTGACGACCATTGGCTATCGCATTGATGGCAAGACCACATACGCGCTGGAAGGCAGTATTTTTGTCGCGGGCTCGGCGATCCAATGGCTGCGCGATGGCCTGCGGCTATTCAGTGACGCTGCCGAAACCGAAGCGATCGCCAGCGAGCATGGTGTGGAGCAGGATGTCGTCGTGGTGCCGGCCTTTACCGGACTTGGCGCACCGTACTGGGATCCGGATGCACGGGGAGCCATGTACGGCATCACCCGCGGCACAACACGAGAGGCGTTGATTACCGCGACGCTGCAATCGATCGCTTTCCAGACTTGGGATCTGGTGGGCGCGATGCGTGATGATGGCGTGCAAGCGGCGACAATCCGTGTCGATGGCGGCATGGTGGCAAACAGTTGGTTCCTGCAGTTCCTGTCGGATGTCTGTGAATGCACGATCGAGCGACCGCAAAATACCGAATCGACCGTCCTAGGTGCGGCGATGCTCGCTGCGTTACAGATCGGTTGGTTTGACAGCCTCGACGCCCTCGGCAGCACCCGCGCGATTGACCAGACCTTTTCGCCCGCCATGGCGACCGAACAATCCAGTGCATTGCTCGCTGCGTGGCAGGATGCGGTCAAACGTACGCGCGTTAGCTAGCCCGGGAGGCCACGGTCGTCGTGTCTCGACGCGCCGCAAATTGACCGGGCGACATCAGCCCAGGTTGATCTTCGGTCCGCACAAGATGGTCGGTGAACTGAGAGGTACAACGTTGCCAGCTGTGCGCCAGTGCATGCTGCCGACAATCATCCGGGTCGAGTGACAGCGCCACGCGACAAGCGTCTGCGAGCGAATCGCGCAACGCACCGGTAACGTTATCGACAACCACATCAATCGGCCCTGGCACCGGGAACGCGGCGACCGGCACACCGCATGCCATCGCCTCCAACATGACGAGTCCGAATGTATCCGTCTTGCTGGGAAAGACGAACACGTCGGCACTCGCGAGTGTTTGCGCCAAGTCCTCGCCGAACTTGTAACCGGTAAAGGTACAGTCAGGGTAGGCGTTGCGCAGCGTGGTCAAAAGCGGACCATCACCCACGACAACTTTGTGCCCCGGTAAATCCAGGTCGAGAAACGCCGCAATGTTCTTTTCAACAGCGACGCGACCGACATAGATATACACCGGATCATTGCGTGCGTCCCGTTGTGCATCGATCGGTTGAAAAAGCTCTGTATCGACACCACGACCCCAAAGCACCGGATTATGGAAACGGTGCTGACGCAGTTCATCGACAATGGCTGGCGTTGGTACCAGGGTGCAGACGGCCGCGTTATGAAACCAGCGCACAAACCGATAGGTGATCCACTCTGGAATGGGAAATCGTTTGCGAACGTAAGCTGGGAACTGCGTGTGATAGGACGTCGTAAATTTCAGCGCACGCCTAATGCAATAGCGTCGTGCGATGAGTCCGAGCGGGCCTTCCGTCGCGATATGAATCGAGTCAGGCGCATACTCGTCGAGTGCCTTGCGGAGCGCTCGTGCGGCAAACAGCGATAGTCGAATCTCTGGATACGACGGGCAAGGGATCGTGCGGTAAGGCTCGGGTGTGAACATTCGAACGTCAAACCCTGCTGCACGTAGCGTTTCAGCGGTGCGCGACAGCGTTGTGACAACCCCGTTCGTTTGTGGATGCCAGGCATCGGTAACGATTGCGATTTTCATCTGTTGGGGATTCCTAGCGTGGCGACGCTGCCAACGGTAGGGCAGCAAGATGACAGGCGTATGACAACGAATTGCTGTCAAAAAAGCGTCACCTAAACGTCAATCAATCGTAGCGTTGGGTCTGCATGCTGCGCCCAAGTCACTGGAGTCTCAGTATGCAACCGTTGTTGACACGCGCCGATCTGCTCGAGCGAAAACTCTGCATTCGCATACACAGTATTAGCAGTTATCGGCTCGTCAACCAGTTGTTTCGTGTTGTAAGTCGCTTAGGTGATGGTGTGCTTTGGTACGGGCTGCTGTCACTATTGGCGCTGCTCGGCGGGCTGCCTGCGGCGAAGGCGATGTTGCACGTCGGGCTCACTGCGCTTCTCGGTGTGGTGGTATACAGCTACTTGAAGAATCGACTCGTGCGACAGCGCCCGTTTATCTCACACGGAGAAATCGTCTGCCGAATCGCACCGTTGGATCAATACAGCTTCCCATCGGGCCACACGTTGCACGCCGTATTGTTCACGATCATGTTTGTCCATTACGCGCCGATGCTGGCAGTTGTGTTGGTACCGTTCGCTATGCTGGTGGCACTGTCGCGCGTTGTACTGGGGCTGCATTATCCGAGCGATGTGCTGGTGGGCGCCGCGCTCGGTGGTCTGTTGGCCTACTTCAGTCTCTGGCTGCTGCCAATGCCACCGCTCAACCTGCCCGGTGACATCGCGCACTGGCAGTCGAGTTGGATAGTGTAGTCCTAACTGCGACGCTCCTCCGCAGCTTCCCCGGAACAGTTATCTTGCAGTTTCACGAAGCCGTGAGTTTTTGTATGCTCGCGGCATGACCGAACACGCCAATCACACGTTCACGCACCGCATTGCAACCGAGTCCGACAAGCCGGCCATTCAGGCACTGATGGCGGCCTCGATTGCTGAGAACATGAAGGCATTTCTGAGTGCGGAGGAAATCGAAGCAGCCCGCGCAACGATGGGGGTCGACCAAACGCTGATCAACGATGGCACGTATTTCTTGATTGAAACGATCGATCATGGCAAGACCGTCGTCGTTGGCTGCGGCGGTTGGGGCAAACGACGCACGCTTTATGGCGGCGACCATACGGTGGGTCGCGACGATTCCTATAGCGACCCGGCGACCGAGCCAGCGCGTATCCGTGCGATGTATACGCATCCGGACTGGACACGAAAGGGCATAGGATCACTACTTCTGGATCTGGGTGAACAGGCAGCGAGAGCGGCGGGCTTTAAGACGATCGAGCTTGGATCAACCGTGCCCGGCGAGCCCCTGTACCTGGCGCGCGGTTATCAACCGCTCAGTCGTCATGAAGAGACTGAGAGCAACGGCGCTGTCAACGTCATCATCAAGATGACGAAAACGCTCTGACCAAACCTAGTAGCGGTTAGCGCGGGTTACTGTTGCGTTGTTCCCGCTGCGCCTTGCCGATCCAGTGCTCGCTTGCCGTAGAGTCTTGAGGCGAAGATTTGTCCTCGCCGGACAGGCTGGTGATGTGTTGCCCACGCCACTTGAGCGGCTCATTACGGTCGGCGATGTTGTTCAGGTATTTTGAAAAGCTCTGTAACTTGTTCATCGGTGTCTCTCAGCGGCAGGCGCCTCGCTTAGGCGGCTTGCGGTTCTGTCGTGACGACGCTTGCGTCACTCGTTTGAATTAATTGCATGCGACCGTGGTGGTCTTCCAGTAAGGCGGTGCCATGTTCCACCCAGTCGCCTGTGTTTAAGTAATCTGTTCCGTTGAATCGGGCTATCTCAGGCTTGTGAATATGTCCGCAAACAATCCCATCGAGGCCTCGTTTACGCGCATTGTCGGCAGCCAGTTGTTCATATTCCCGAATATAGTGTTGTGCGCTACGCACGCGCATCTTCACGGCACTGGCAATACTGGTCTCGTCGTAACCAAAACGGCTGCGGACCCGGTTAATGCCAACATCCAATCCGAGTAGCCATTCGTAAGCGGCACCGCCAATTTTTTCTTTAAGTGAGCCGATGCGCAGTTCGCTGTCGAATTGATCGCCGTGAGTAATCAGCAGTCGGCGACCGTCGGCCGTCTGGTGAATCGTATTCAGTCGGACTTCGACCCCATTCACGGTCGTCCCGGCGTGTACTCGCAGGGCGGCGTCGTGATTACCCGGAATGAACACGACGCGCATCCCCGCAGCCGCCAGATTGAACAGTTTCTGTATGACAGCCGTGTGACTGCGAGGCCAATGCACGGCATTTGCCATCCGTTGCAGGTCGATGATGTCACCGACCAGAAACAGCGTATCGGTGTTCAATCGCGTCAGGAATTCGAGAAGCGCGTCAGCCCGACAGTTGCGGGTGCCGAGATGCACATCGGACAAGAAGGCACTGCGGCCTGTGATTCGCGATGGCGACGCTGCAGACGATCGTGGTTCGCTCATAGTGCGATGGTCTCTTGCCTCGGACGTCGCAAGCTTGATCGGTTGCGATGACAAGCCGATGACAGCCTGTAGACGCTTTGATGACAAAGCCTGAGCGATAAATGTCGCGAAACGCTGGTGTTCTGGATGAC
>JBCAZB010000262.1:0-4590 GCA_038533315.1 Pseudomonadota bacterium
GGGGACGCGACCCAATCCAAATCACCGGGACGGACCACGACTCGTTCGGAAAAATCTGCGTTGATTTTCAAACCACCCTCCGCGCGGTCACGGCAGCGCCCGCCATCGGTACTCAGTACGGCCGATGCGGCGTCGTAAAATGACGTAACAACGTGAGCAGCAGTATGCCGAGTGCGGCGTACATTGCATAGCGCCAGATGCTAACGCCGGCGCGCAGTATTTGAAACTGCTCCACATAGATTGTCTCGCAGGCGCCATTGCCAGTATCGGTACGCGTCGTACTGGTGCCACGTCGTCCACCACCTGGACTGACGTAGCTCGCGAGCTTGCCACGCACGCGAATCTGATCACCGATGCGGATATCGGACACCGCGTCACGGATCGACGCGTCTGCCGAAATGAGATGGTTATTGGAGATTTGATAAATGTCGAAAGCGGCCCACGCGTCGCTGTCGCGCGTTTGGAAGTTACAGGTGAACACGCCATTCCAAAAATCGATCTTGTTGAGCAGCGGACTTGCGGCCGTCTCGCCCCAGACCACACAAACATCCAGCATGTTGAGCTGATCATTCGCACGCCGATGCATACGACTATTCCCGTCCTGATGACGGAATGAGACGATCAGACCCGTCAGATCGTAATCGTATTGCGGTTCGATCGTGTAGGACTGGCTATTCCAGTCGACTGCAAACGGCGCGGATCGCTCACGGCGCTGCACGGGCTCATCGGCCACGGCAGCGACCAGCGGGATGTCAGACGGCAGGTCGTCGCGGTGCCAGAATGACACGACCGTCGCCAGCGCCGACACGGTCATCAAGATGGTATTTAGTTTCATACGTGCACTCTCTTAGCGGTCATAATAATCGAACCGCCACGAGCACAAGCGCATCAGGTTAACAGTTTGCTGAATCAGCTCGCGGTAAAGCGAACAAGCGATCAGTAATACTCAAGCTGTGTCGCTTTGCCCCAAAACACCCGGTAGGCGAATATTGAGTAGCCGATAATCACCGGCATCACGAAGATCGCGCCAAAAAAGATGATCATTAATGACTCAGGGGCGCTGGCCGCATCCCAAATCGTGATTTGGTCCAGCACAAGATACGGGAACAGACTGTAAGCCAAACCATGGAACGACAACATAAACAGTGCGCAAGCCGCGACAAACGGCACCCACTCGCCATAGCGGTTGTTGTCCGCGAGCCGAACGGGCAGGCGCGTCAACGTGCGCCATGCCACAAAGAAAACGACTAGCGTCGTGATTGGGATCGGCCAGACCATCAAAATATTTTCGAAAGATAGCCATTTGCGAAAAATCATCTCGCTGACGAGCGGCGTCGCGATCGACACCGCTGTAATACCGATAGCCATACCGATGAGCGCGTACTTGGCCCAACGCACCGATTTGAGTTGCAGCTCGCCTTCGGTTTTGATGATCAGCCATGTCGCGCCGAGTAGCGTGTAGCCGGCGGTCAGGCAGCACCCGATGAACAGCGCGAACGCCACACTCGCGGCGTCGTTGCTGAAGCCGGTGATGACACGACCCAGCATGTAACCTTGAGATAACGCGGCAAGTAGAGAACCCGCGAAAAATGCACGGTTCCAAGCCTCTTTGTGACTATCGTGCGCCTTGACACGAAAGTCGAAGGCAACGCCCCGCAGGGTCAGACCGACCAGCATCAACGCGATCGGCAGGTAGAGCTGCCCAAGAATAACGCCGTGCGCACTTGGAAATGCGACAAGCAATATCCCCACGCCTAGTACAAGCCAGGTTTCGTTTGCATCCCAAAACGGGCCGATGGACGACAGCATGATGTCTTTGTCGGCATCCGGCACCCACTGCATCAAAACGCCAACGCCAAGGTCGAAGCCATCGAGGATCACATAGGCCAAGATCGCGATGCCCATCATCGCCATGAAGGCGAGCGGCAGCCAACCGGCCGGGCTAGTCAGCGCCGGGATACTGTCAGGCATGTTCGGGCTCCTTAGGTATCGGCAACACACCCGGACCGTAGGCGGTCGGCTGCTCTTGCTTGACCGCCGGCGTTGCCGCTTGGCGCGCGAGGTAATACACCGCACTGATGTAGGCCACAATCAATACCGCGTACAACACGAGGTAAATCAATAACGTGGTGGCGACTGCCGCGCCTGTGACCGGACCAACGGCATCCACCGTTTTGAGAACCCCGCTCACCAAATACGGTTGGCGCCCGATTTCGGTGGTGTACCAGCCGCTCAGTACGCCGACCCAGCCAGAGAACGCCATCAACGCCAGCCATTTGCCGGCCAGTTTGCCAGGCTCCCGACGTCGACGTAACTGCCAGCTAACCGCCCATGCCGTCAGCAGCATTAGCATGCCGGTGCCCACCATAATCCGAAATGCCCAGAACACCGGACCAACCGGCGGGTGCGCGCCTTCGAATTCGTTGAGGCCTTTTACCTCCCCATCCAGCTCGTGCGTCAGGATCAGCGAGGCGAGTCTTGGCACTTCGATCGCCAGGCGATTTGTCTTCTGTTCTTCGTCCGGGATACCGAACAGGACTAGCGGTGCGCCTTCGGTCGTCTCCCAGAGACCCTCCATGGCAGCCACTTTGGCCGGCTGATGTTCCAGCGTGTTCAGACCATGCAGGTCGCCACTAAAAATTTGTAGCGGTGCCAGCACGGCTGCCACGTAGATACCCGTGCGCATGACGGAAAGGACTGCCGGCGTTTTGTCGCCGCGCACCCAGCGGTACGCTGAGATGCCCGCCAGCAGGAAGGAGACGGTCAGGAAAGAGGCCATCAGCGTGTGGACAAAGCGGTACGGAAAGGACGGGTTAAAGATGATCGCGAACCAATCGGTCGCGTGTGCAACGCCATCGCGCATCTCGAACCCGGCCGGCGTGTGCATCCACGACACCAGCGCCAGAATCCAGAACGCGGACAAGGTGGTCCCGCCAGCGACGAGGACCGTCGCCAGCGTGTGCACGCGGTTGCTGACACGCTTGAAGCCGAACAACATGATCCCGAGAAAACTCGCCTCGAGGAAAAACGCCGTAAGCACTTCGTAGCCAAGCAGAGGCCCGGCGATGTTACCCACCGCTTCCATGTAGCCAGGCCAGTTTGTGCCGAACTGAAAGCTCATCGTGATGCCACTGACGACACCTAGCGCAAATGACAGCGCAAACACTTTGACCCACAGCCGGTAGGCGTTCATCCACTTCTCTTCGCCGGTTGCGTTGTAACGCAACTTGAAGAACAGCAAAAACCACCCGAGTGCGATGGTGATCATTGGGAAAAGGATGTGAAAGCTGATGTTAGCCGCGAATTGAATGCGCGATAGCAGCAGCGGATCTGCCGAAAACATGTTGACTCCGTTTGTGTGTCGCTAGCCCGTCTTTTTCTGCGGGCGAAATTTCTGAGTGCTCGATAGCAATTTCTGCACGCCACCGCCTAGCTTCATCAGCTTGATCACAGTGGACTGTTCGAGCTGCTGAATATCGTCAAGCCAACCGGTGGTGAGTTCGATTAGCTCGAGCATCTCCTTCATGCGTCGCTCGGCGTATTGATTCGTCTCGTCACTCTGCGGCTGCATCAGCGCGGTGCGAATCATTGACAGCGTAGGTTCAACCTCACGCTTCCGCCGCTCGACGAGCAGCGTTTGAAAGATCTGCCAAACATCCTCCGGGGCCGTAAAGTAGTCGCGACGATCACCGGCGAAATGCTGCATTTGCACCAGTTGCCAGGCCTGTAGTTCCTTGAGCCCCATACTGGTATTCGAACGGGAAATACCGAGGGCCTGGGTTATATCGTCCGCGTTCAGCGGATCTGGACTGACATAAAGCAGCGCGTAGATCTGACCAACCGTACGGTTGATACCCCAGCGACTGCCCATTTCACCGAAATGCAGTATGAAAGCTTGTTGATAATCAGTAATTTGCATTTATTTCAAAAATTTCTGAAATCTGCGAAAACTATACCACAAATTTCTAATCCGGGCGTGAAAATCATCACAAACTCGACCGATTTCGGGTGTACGAAACCAAGACAAGTCGCGATAGCGCTTCGCCGACCGTTGCTCAGGCCAGAGAGCTCGCCTGCCCTGCATTCACCGGTATTCTCAACGCGAACGCCAACCGCTCTAGGCCAGGGAGATGTTTTCTGAGCGAGTCTCTTCGAGCGAAGAAAATACATCGCTGGCCTGCCCGCGTGACGCAATCGGGGTTGCCCCACAAGTCGTGACAGTTCTGGCAACGGCAGTCATCGACGCGTCATGGTCGGGGAGTTGTTTTTCGAACGAATCTCATTGAGTGAGAAAAATAAGTCGCCGACCAACAAGGCTCAACGCGCTGCACACATGAACTGCCAGACTTTTGTGGCCAGAGATGCTTTCTGAGCGAGTCATACCGTGCGAAGAAAATTTGTCCCCGCTCGTACTGCGCGGCGCAAGGCGGCAGGGAGCCTTCTTTGGAGCGAATCTCATTGAGCGAGAAAGAAGGATCGCTGCCGCAGCAGGCCTCGCTGAACGTTACAAAGAACCGAGGGGCTGTTTTTTCGAAAGAATCCTATTGCGGGAGAAAAGTAAATTGTCGGCTGTTCTTTTGCTGCGATGCC
>JBCAZB010000263.1:0-4587 GCA_038533315.1 Pseudomonadota bacterium
GACCAGCCGGAAACTTTCTGCCATTCGGCGACTATGGGTATCTGCTGGTCGATTGACGATCTGCAGCCCATGATCCGGCAGCGCCAGGTCGGTCATGATCTTTGGGTTCAGCAGACTGACCGTATAACTTGCCAACGAGTTGCGAAAGCCGGGATGGAAGGTTTCTGTCACGGCAGCGCCACCCACCTGCTCGCGGGCCTCCAGTACAAGCACGCGCTTACCGGCTTGCGCGAGGTAGGCGGCACAGGTGAGCCCGTTATGGCCGCCGCCGATGATCAGTGCGTCATAAAGTGCCTGCCCTGAGGCGTGGTTCAGCGCCTGTGTTGTCATCGGACGGCGTCAAATTGTGATGGATTTGGAGACAATACAAGCTCTTATCAGCTATTCTTGGACGGTTCCCACCAGATTAGTGCGTGCAGGGATGCTTGGAGCGTGATGGATTTTAATGCCAACAACAAGCTACAGATGCTGAGCGTCAGCCGGTTGGAGCTTGGCATGTATGTCGCAGAGCTCGACCGACCATGGAGCGAAACGCCGTTCCAGTATGAAGGCTTTGAGATCTTCAGTGAAGCCGAAATTGAGGCGCTGAAACAGTTCTGTAAAGTCGTGTTCGTCGATCCCGCACATGTCAGCACCGTCGGCTCTGCAACGATTCGTACCTTGCATGAAACCGCGACGGCGGTGATCGAGTCACAACGTTCGCGACTACATCAGCTGCTGACCGACACAGAGCCTCACGACTACTCCATTGATCGGCGATCCAAGCTCGATCCGAAGCAGGTCACCGAGGCATTCAATCACGCGCGTGCGCGCGTCATTCAACTGCACCGATCGCTGACCAACGGCAAGCAGGTGGATGCAGATCACTGCAGAAAGGTGATTGAGCCGCTCGTGGATTGCGTGCTCGAGGACCCAGACGCGGTGGCATGGCTGACCTTCATCAACAAGGACAACCCCGAGAAGTTTGACCGTAGAATTTCAACGGCAGTCTGGTCAGCGATATTCGCGCGCTACTTGCAGCTCGCGCCACCCGTGGTTCTGGATACTGCTAGCGGCGGGCTACTGCTGGATCTGGGTTTTGGGCGCCTGTCGAGCTCTTTGCGTGAACACGCTGGCGTTTTCAATGCTCGTGAGCGACTTGCGATGCAGTCACATGTCCGGCTCGGCAACGAAATGCTGCAGCAGATCAGCGGTGTATCCGAGAGAGTCATGCAGATGCTCCGTCAGCATCATGAGCGGATCGACGGTAGCGGGTACCCGCGTCGCCTTCGCAGTGGTGAGATTGGCCCTTATGGCAGCTTCGCCGCCGTTGTCGATTCGTACGATGCGATGATTTCTGAAACGCGTTACCGACCTGCATTGTCGTCTGCCAATGCGATCCGGGAGCTGAATCAACTCGCAGGTTCGCATTTCCCTGAGCTGCATGTTCACTGCTTTATTCAGGCCCTGGGTATGTTCCCGAGTGGCAGCATCGTTGAGCTAAACACGGGCGAAGTGGGTATCGTTCTGCAACAAGACCCAAAACATCGCTTGCGACCTGTACTGCTGATGGTGCGCAATGAAAACAAGTCCACATTGAAACGGCCTTATACAATGAAACTGGCCGGGCAGCAGGCCACGCCAGGCAAACGGGGCGCGGTCTGGATTGATCGTGGTCATCCGTTCGGTACATTTGGTGTCTATCCGCAACAGTACTTTTCGTAGCGGCGACTTGCGGCGGGTCATTGTCAGTGTCATCGCTGCGTTAGCGATAGTCTCGCCAGCATTCGCCGATTCGCATAGCGATGACATTCTGGCAATGATGCAGTCGGTGCTCGCTGGTCAATTGAACGAAGTGGCCGAAAGGGCTGCAAGCGAGGCGGCCGCGTCAGACGTGCTGCTGCAGCGCCAGTTCGCTATTGAGCTCGAAGACATGAGCTCTGGCAACTACGCGACGCGCGATAATCGCGCGTTTGCCGATCTGGCTCCGTTGTGGGCCCGAGCACGTGCGGACTGGGTTGCTCTGCATGCGCCGCCAAACAATCGCTATGTGCCGGCTCAGCTGCTGCTGCTACCCGCCACGATCACCACACTGATCGCTGTCGACGCCAGCACGTCAACAGCGTGGCAGCTGGAGCGGGTGAATGGCGACTGGCAAATCGCTGATGCTTACTACGTTTCCCTGGGCAGCGCTGGCGTTGACAAGCGCCGTCGTGGTGATCAACGGACGCCGCTCGGTGTCTACTGGATCGTTGAGGAACTGGATAGTCTGGCGTTGCCCGATCGCTATGGCATTCGCGTGTTCCCACTGGACTATCCCAATGCACTGGACAGGCAGCAGGGTCGCACTGGAGACGGTATCTGGCTACACGGTATCGATCCCGACAACAACATCCGTCCACCACGAGATACCGATGGTTGTATCGCATTGGTCAACGAGAGAATCCTGTCGCTCGGAAGTGTGCTGACACCAGGCGAAACGCCCGTCATCGTGACGCGCGAACTGAGCTGGCGCAAGCCGACGAGCACCTCGGACACGCTGGTCGATCTGACGCAGAGCCTCCTGCGATGGCGTGATGCATTACAAGAACAGAATGCGGATGCCTACTTCGCATTGTTTTCTCCTGATTACACTCGTTTCGGTTTATCAACAGAGCAATGGCGGGTCGGCCGAGTGCGGGCGCTGGCTGCAGGTCATGTCAGCAAGGTCGGTATCGAGGGCCTGTCCGTTCTGCGCACCGACGAGGACGAGGAGATTTTCGTAACCCGCTTCGAGCAAATCATCCATCGCACACAGGGTTCGCCGGTACGTGTGTTACGACGGTTTTACTGGCGGCGCAATGCTGATGGCGAGCTACGGATTATCGCAGAGCAAAACGGCTGAGCCGGAAACCCGACTCAGCCGTTTGAGTAACATCAGGTGGTAGCGGTTTGTTTATCGTTCGCTGGCGACCAGCTCATCGATGACCGCCAACAATTCCTGCTTACCGCCTGCCGCGACTTCGCTGGTAATGTACTTACCGTTGACGATGACCGCCGGAACGCTCTGAATACCGTAAGCGCGAGTCAGAGTCTTTGCTTGATTCATTTTGGTATTGACCTCAAACGAATCCCACGCTTTATCAAAGGCGTCCCGTTCGGCACCAAAACGCTTGGTAAGTTCGAAGACTTCCTGTTTGGATGTCATTCTGGCGCGATTGATGTGAATCGCATCGAATACCGCCATATTCGCCGCATCGGCGTCTTCGATGGCACCCATGCCTGCCAGCGCCTCGATCGTGTAGAACACTTGCGTATGCTTCTGGGCTTGTGGCCATGCAACAGGAAGTTTGACGAAGTTAACGTCCTCCGGTAGTTCGTCTGCCCAGGCATTCAGAACAGGCTCGAGGTTGTAACAGTGGTTGCATCCATACCAGAACACTTCCGCGACCTCGATGGCGTCATTGGTGCTGACCGTCATCTTCGTCGGTCGGAAACGCTCGTAGTGTACGCCTTCCTTGAACCGCTGCGGTGCCGCTGCTGTTTCGTTTTGCGCCATGCGCAATGAGCCTTGCTTGGCGACATCGGCTTCATCGAAGCTGCCATCGGACTCTTCAACAGCTGCCAGTGCAGGCTCGACTGTCGGCGTTTCCGTTGTGGTGGTCGCAGCCTCTGGGGTGCTAGTTGTCTCGGTCGCTTCAGTTTCGACTGCAGCCTGTGGCGCTGCCGCTTCTTGCTGACCACACGCTGTAAGTGCGAACAAACACACCACGATCGCCAGAATTTTTTGCATGTTCATTGCCCCCGGGTTCTCCGCGTTACTTCAGACCTTGCAGATAGGAAGCCAACGCATCGATTTCCGCCGGCTCCAGCTTCAATGCGATAGACACCATCATTTTCTGAGTCGCATTGTTGTTGCGATTATCATTATCCGACGCGTACTCGCGCAAGCTAGATGCAATGTACGTGGCATGCTGGCCGCCGACCGCCGGATAAGGCACGCCAGGGTTGCCAGCGCCCGTTGGGCCATGACAGGCGATGCAAGCCGGGATGCCGCGCTCTTCGTCGCCGCCTTTATACAAGCGTTCTGCAACCGCGACGCTGGACGGATCGGACACTTCCCGAGCCGTTGCGTCCTGGCCGGCGAAGTAAGCAGCGAGATCCGCCATATCCTGATCGGACAAGCCCAACGCCTGAGCGGTCATCAATACGTTTTTGCGATCGCCGGATTTGAAATAAGCGAGTTGGTCTTTCAGATATTTTGAGTGCTGCCCCGCCAGTGAGGGCCAAACCGGGTTGAGGCTGTTGCCATCTACGCCGTGGCATGCCGCACAAACCGTCGACTTGGTCTTGCCAGCTTCAGCATCGCCGGCAACGAGGTTGTCAGCGGAGGCAGTGCCCATGAATAACGCCAACGTGGCGGCGAGCGCAGCTTTGAGTCCTGTCAAAGCAGCGTTTTGCTGTTGTCGTGTCCAGTGCGAAAACGAAAGATTATCGACCATGCTCATCTGACAATTCCTTAATAATGGTGGTTCCCGCTCCGGCGGAGAAAACCGTATTCGCACTGGACACGACAACAGCAAAACGCTGCTTTGACAGGACTCAAAGCTGCGCTCGCCGCCACGTTGG
>JBCAZB010000264.1:0-4545 GCA_038533315.1 Pseudomonadota bacterium
GATGGGCAATGGATTTACCTGCAGCTCAATTCGGGCCCTGATCGTGCGTTGTATCGGCAGCGTGTGTTGCAGCTCATCACGCAATCCGACGGGTCTATTCTCCAGCGTACGTATTCGCTGCACAGCGACGACGACAGGCGCGACCTCATCGAGGACCCTGAGCGTTTGAGCACGCTTGATCGCGATGACCTCGAGCCAGCGATGGCTGAAGGTTGTGACATGGTCTGGCGTGCTTTCACCGAGACTTCCGACGGCATGCGGTTTCGTGGCGTCGTCTCTCCCGATCGCTGTGTGATTCAATCAAAGCGACGCAACCAGCCACTCGCCATCGGCGCTGAGACGCTGCTTGGAGTGAACGCAATTTGGCAGGCGGAGCGCGGCTTCGATTTGCAGGGTAATGCCCTGTGGGGCAGCGCACCCGGCGAGTTCAACAAGCTTCGCCGCACAACGCGATGAGTCGAATCACGCCAGCCGCTCCCGAGACGTTGCCGGCCGAGATGCGCGAGTCGCTCGCCTATGCCGAGTCGCTGATGGGGTTCGTCGCGAATGATGTATTGACGATGGCGAACTGGCCGGAGTTTCTTGCGGCGGTTAGGTCCGTCGTCTCGGTTGTCTATGCGCCTGGTCAACTCGATGCTGGCTTGAAGCGGTTGGTCGCCCACGTCGTGAGTCATGCCGCTGGTTGCACGTACTGCCAGGCGCACACCGCTCATGGTGCGGTCGAGCTTGCGGGTGTCGATGCCGACAAATTTCGAGCGGTCTGGTCTTTCGAAACTGACGATCGATTTTCAGAGGCCGAACGTGCAGCATTGCGATTGGCGATGGCGGCTGGCAGCGTACCGAATGAGTCGACCGACGCACACTTTGTGGCCCTGCGTGAGCATTTTGGCGAACGTGCGATCATGGAGTTGATGGGTGTGATCAGTCTGTTCGGTTTATTGAATCGCTGGAACCAAACCCTGGCAACGACGCTCGAGGCGAAGCCGGCTGCTTTCGTCAGTCATCACGCTAACGAAGCAGTCTAGCCACCCATCGGTAGATGACGACAGGAGAACTTGATGACCGACATCCTGAAACGCACGACGTTGATGGTACGAGACGCCGATCGCGCGAAACACTGGTACGAATCTGTTTTTGGTATGACGGCGTGGATGGACGTGCCGTTTACACTGTCCGGTGATCAACTCGCTGCTGGCAAGAAAGGCGACAAAACTCGCCTGGTGATCTTGAAATGTGAGCATGACACGATCGGCATGATCGGTTTGCTGGAGTGGCTCGATCCCAAACAGGACGCGCCCGCCGAGCTGCCGACGGAAATTACCTTTGGTGCGCCGATCTTTGTTGTGGCCTCCGAGGATGCGGCGGGTGCCGTTCAACGCGCACGAGATCTTGGCTCACGCATTCACTGTGAACCACACGATTGGCAGGTAACCGGCGCAGACGGCAAAGTCAAAGATATGATCGGTTGCTCGTTCTGGGATCTGGACGGCTATTTTTTCGAGGTCAATCAGGTGGTCGCTGTTCGCGACGCTGATTAAGGAGTGCGTCATGGCGAATGTAAGATTTCAACGCGGTAACTTTGTCGTTGCAGACCTCGATCGAGCCCTGCAGTTTTACGAGGGCGTACTCGGTTTCACGATCGACTATCGACAGGGACATAACCCCGATAGTTATTCGTTCCCGGTATTCGAAATACCAAGCGATGCAGAACTCGGCTTCGTCACACTCTCGTTGCCCGATCAAACGCGGGTCATGGCGCTGACGGAAATCAAACATCCGTCTGCCGGGACAGTACATCACCCGCGGCGCAGCGCGATCGTGCTGGAAGCCTTCGACCCGGACGCCGTTGTCGCTGGTGCTAAAGCGCTGGGCTTAAAGGTCTACGACGAGGAAGTACTGCATACGAATGACGGCCGCGTCGGACGGGAAATCGGGATTGTCGACTTCGATGATAATCTCGTTGTGATCTATAAGATCAGCGCAGCCTCGGCTGCCAGCGACTAGCGCCATATGACTTCGTCGGTGCGTTCATCTCGGGGTTATGTCGATGCGGTCTGTGGGCAACTGCATTTTCGAAGCTGGGGCGTATCGGGCTCGAAGCCTGATCTCTACCTGCTGCACCCCGCGCCCTACTCGGGCCTGGCGTGGCTCACCATTGCGCCGTTGTTGGCTCATGATCGTCGTGTGATCGCACCGGATTTTCCGGGCTATGGTGGCTCCGACGCGCTGTCAGGTGAAGCGACCATCGATGGCTACTGCCAGGCGATGCAGGCCGTAGCAGAGCGTTTGTCTGTCGGATTGGTCGATGTTGTGGGATTTCATTCGGGTTGTCTGGTAGCCGCCGAATGGGGTCGCGCTGCACCGGATACGATCGCGGCTTTGGTCTTGTTAGACGTGCCGGCGTTCGACGGTGAAACACGCGTGCGGTTACTCGACCAGATTGCGCCAATTACGTTGAGCGCATCGCTTGATAGCTTGCAGGACGACTGGGCGATGGCCGTCACACGTCGCTATGAGCACGAAGGGCTGGCGCGTAGTGTGTCAATGTTTGCAGAAATGATGCGGGCGGGCGCTGGTCGCAACGACTGCTTTCGCGCTGCGTTTAGTTATCCCGTCGAGCAGCGGCTGGCGGCTGTGAGTCGGCCAGCAACCGTTGTCACGACCGGGTCCTCATTGCTGGAGGCCAGTCGCCGTGCTGTGTCGTTGTTGCCTGACGCGATCAGCATCGAGCTTCCAGAGATTACAACGAGTGTTCTCGATGCCAACGCCGAGCAAACCGCGGCGACCTTATTGGATTGTCTGTCCTAGGACGTTTGCGCCCGGAACAAGTTCGGCTGTCGTAATCGGTAGAGGTAGGTGCCTCCCATGCTGATCCCGCGTGCCGCCATGAATAGGGTGAACGTGAGCCAAAGGCCGTGGTTGCCGAGCGGCAGTGTGAGCCACCACAGCGGCATAAACACAAGCAAACTGCAGCCGAGCATCAGATTGCGCATGTCGCGCGACCATGTCGCACCGACGAACACGCCGTCATAGACAAAACTGAATACGCTGACTAACGGCGATAAAATCAGCCACGGCAGGTAGGTACGGGTTGTTTCACGAACGGTTTCGATGTCCGTTAACAGGCTAATCAACGCAGGCCCGAAGACGAGAAACGTTGCGGCGAACAAGGCGGCGATCAGCAGTGACCAACGTAATGTCAGTTGCACCGCACGCGCCATGGCATCGCGACTGCGGGCGCCGGAAGCCTTGCCGACCAGTGCCTCAGCTGCGTGCGCCAGCCCGTCGAGTCCGTACGACAACAGATACTGCAGGTTCATCAGGATGGCGTTAGCGGCCAGCACTGTTTCACCGAACCGCGCACCCTGCGCGGTCATGAACGCCAGCGTGCCGGTCAACGCCAGCGTACGGATCAGAATATTCGTATTGACCGAAAAGAACTGACGATAGTGTCCCGGCTGCGTCAGGGACTCGAGCACCACGGTGCCGGGCCAGTGTCGTAGTTCGCGTCGAACACAGTAAAGGCCGACAGCAACCCCACACAGCTCACCCGCGAGCGTTGCAAAGGCGACACCGGCGGTCTGCCAGCCAAGACCGACGACCAGAACGAGATCGAGGATGATGTTGACGACGTTAGTCGTGACGACAATCAGCAACGGTATGCGGGCGCGCTGCAGGGCGATGAACCAGCCGACCAACACAAAGTTGGCGAGTGTCGCTGGTGCGCTCCAGATGCGAATCGAGAAGTAGATGGCGGCTTCGGATTCGGCCGCGGCGGAGCCATCGAACAGGTACCACGCAAATCGGCCGATCCAATGTTGTGCCGCGATCATGCAGCAAGCAATCGTGAATGCGACGATCAGCGCCTGCCACAATGCTGTGCGTAGTGCGATCGCGTCACTTCTGCCAAAGGCTTGCGCTGCGATGCCGGTGGTGCCCATGCGCAAGAAATTCATGCCCATAAACAACACGCTGAACAGCGCTCCGCCCAGAGCGACACCGGCTAGATACGCCGGACTATCGAGGTGGCCAAGTACTGCCGTGTCGACCATGCCGAGTAACGGCACGGAGATATTCGACAGGATCAACGGCGCCGCGATGCGCCAGACACTTCGGCTGTCGGGGAGTTGGCTCAGAATGCGTTGACGCCGGTCAACGCCTTGCCGACGACCAATTGATGCACGGTTTCAGTGCCTTCGTAGGTGATAACACTCTCCAGATTCAGCATATGACGAATCGGCACATATTCTGCGCTGATGCCACTGCCGCCGAGAATGTCGCGTGCGTCGCGTGCGATATCGATGGCGATACGTGCATTGTTCCACTTCGCGATCGAAACCTGCTCTGGTCGCATTTTGCCTGCTTCATTCAGTTGGCCAAGTCGCCATGACAACAGTTGCGCCATCGTGATCTGCCGCGACATTTCAGCCATACGCAACTGGATGCTCTGCGTGTGGTTCAGCGGTCGATCAAACAGCACGCGATCCTCTGTGTAGCGCATCACTTCGTCCAGACAAGCCTGTGCTGCACCAATGCAGCCCCAGG
>JBCAZB010000265.1:0-4529 GCA_038533315.1 Pseudomonadota bacterium
CATGCCCGTGTCCAGCGTGTGACTGGGTGACCAGCCGAGTTCTGTCTGTAGCTTCGTGGCATTGATGGCGTAGCGCCGGTCATGCCCGGGTCGGTCGGTCACAAAGCTGATCAGCGTCTCATAAGGTTTGTCACCTGGCTTCTCGGCATTAAGGATTTGACAGATCCGCTTTACGAGGTCGAGATTGCTCACTTCGCTGTTACCGCCGATCGCATAAGTTTCGCCGTCGATTCCGTTTTCGAATATCGTCAGTAGCGCTTCCACATGATCATCGACGAAAAGCCAATCACGAATGTTGCTGCCATTGCCGTAGATTGGCAGCGGGTTGCCGGCGAGCGCGTTTCCTATAATGACCGGGATCAGTTTTTCCGGGTACTGGTAAGGTCCGTAGTTGTTGGAGCAATTCGACAGCACAACCGGCAGTTTGTACGTCCGATGCCACGCCCGAACCAGATGGTCCGAGCTCGCTTTGCTGGCCGAATACGGTGAGCTTGGCGCATAAGGCGTTGATTCGCTAAACGGCGGGTCCTCCGCGTCCAGATCGCCGAATACTTCGTCGGTAGAAACATGATGGAATCGGAATGTTTCTTTGCAATCGCATTGGTCTGACGCGAGATAAACGCGGGATTGTTCCAGCAACACATAGGTGCCGATGACGTTGGTTTTGATAAATGTGTCCGGTGATTCGATGGAGCGGTCAACATGAGATTCGGCCGCGAGGTGGATGACGCCGTCGGGTCGATAGCGGTCAAACAAACCGGCGACCCGATCTGTATCGCAAATGTCGACTTGTTCGAACGTGTAGTGATCGTTCGGCAGTGCGGTCGCAAGCGTATCGAGGTTGCCGGCGTAGGTCAGTTTGTCCACATTGATGACGCGATATTGGCCATCTTTAAGCAGCCTGCGAATCAGTGCGCTGCCGATAAAGCCGGCGCCACCTGTGACGATGATTGTTTTCATTATTTTTCCTATCCGGATTAGCCAATCCGATGCGTTTTATTCCTGAGATTCGTTCTCTAGCAAAACCGGTTTCAGAATGCTGGTCCATATCGCATAGCCAGCACGGTTCATGTGAATGCCATCGGCGATATGAATTTCTGATCGGGGATTGCCTTTGCTGTCGAGCATGTCTGTTGCGACGTCAATGAAAAACAGCTGCTCACTCGTTTCGGTGTAGGCTCTCAAAGCGTCGTTAGCGGCTCGCATCTTAGGCCAGGCGGAACGACGCGCTGGTGCTGGCTTGATCGACAAGTAATAGATGTTGATCCCCGGGAAGTCTCTCTGGGCCCGACTTACGAACGCTCTGTATTCCTCGACAAATCCAGCAGGACTCACACCTTGTACGATGTCGTTCTCACCCACATAGACAACGATCGCCGACGGCGAGTAGGGCGCGACAATACGATCGTAAAAGAAGTTCACGTCGTGCATATTGCTGCCGCCGAAACCTCTCGCCATCACTGGCAACGGCGACATGTCATCGGAGAGGTTGTCTGCCCACAAGCGAATGCTTGAGCTGCCAATAAATAGGATCGCGCCTTCCTGTGGTGTTTCTCGCTGGTCCCATTGCTCAAAGCGTTGAATATCATCGCTGAAACGTGTTGGTGCATAGCCACTGTAAGGAGACCGGTCAGCGCATGCGGTGGTTGCAATGAGTAACAGAATTACGCCCGATCCAAAGATCGTTTTGATAAGGGTGTGCATTCTTAAATCCTCCAAGGTTAGTCCCGAATCGGGAATACCTTCCGTACCACTGGTTGATGGCGTACGAAATCGTACAGTCGATTGACGATCGACAATCGTTCGAAAAACGCCCATAGCGCGAAACTAACGGCGAAAGCAGCGATGGCATTCAGGAAGAAGTTGTCGATACCAAGCACGTCAGTCATCAGATAAATCGTGTAACCGTTGAAAATAAATATGTAGAAAGTTGCCGCTGCGATATAGCTCGATGCCCATTTGAACCAGCGGGGCACATAGACATGCCGAATCGCGGGCAGTAGCACGCAACCGAGGCTGAGCCAAAGGGTCAGGTTCAATTGCGTATTATCCGCCACCGCAAAGGCCACACCGACCGCTGCCATCAGGAATCGTTGCCAACCGGTGTAGGCAAGATGAATTGTCCAGCCTAACCAGATGTAAACAATAAAGCGGGGAGCCACGAGGTCGTAAGAGTTACTGGTGTCCCAGACCAAAGGATAGCTGAATCGAATGGCGAGCAGCACCAACAAGATGCAGAACGATGTTAGCCACGGCGTATTGCGCAGTCGTCTCAGCAAGGGCTTGATGGACAAAAAGAGCGCAATGACGAAAAGGCATTGCAACAATACCTGCACGAACCAGAACGGGAACAGTATCGTGTAGCCCACGCCCCAGAAATTCTGAATCAAGGCCCATAGGTATGGACTGAAATAGTCTTGCTGGAAGCCGAACAAAATCGCGCCGCAGTAATACGGAATCAAGATGTTCAAACAGTACTTCGGCAGCATCTGCCAAATGCGGCCTTCTGAAAACTCCCGAAACTGAAATCTTGCAAAGTTGGCGCCGATCAGTAAGAACAGCAAAAACGTACCGCCGCCGACCAGTTTCCAACCGGAATGCGACAGGACGATGCAAAAGATGGCCGTAGAGCGCAGCAGAACACTCGTTTCCAGTTTGGCCCAGCGGCTGCCGGAGGTCTTAGCGCCATTCTCGAGTGCCTCGATGCTCATATGTTCCCAGTCGTCGGGAAGGTAACCCAGAATGCGCTCGACGCTGATCGACAGCTGCACGAAGTTCAGCGAGTCTCCACCGAGACTCGTAAAGCTTGCATCGCCGTCAATCGACGGGTCCGCAAAGACCTCTCGGAACGCGTTTACGAGCGGTGTTGCATCATCCGACGTTGCAGACACGCGTTGCGGTGGCTCAAACAGCTCGCCAACACGTTTGCGTTGGATTTTGCCGGTATCCGTCACCGGTATGTCGTCAACGGTTTGCACATGTATGGCATCGCCGGCGTTCACGCCGAGCGCGACCAATTCATCGTTCACAGCCGTCCTGACGGATTCCGCATCCACTGTTGTCGACGCGACAGCGACAAAAAACGCTTCGCCGCGCAGCTTATCGGGCACGCCCGTAATGGCAATTGGCAGGGGTCCACCAAGACGCTCACTGACGCGCTGTTGTAGTGAGTCCGGGTCAACCTTGATGCCACCACAGTTAACGATGTCGTCGTAACGACCTCCGTAATAGAGATATCCATCTTTGATACTGCCGAGATCGTTGGTGGTCAGCCATCCATCGTCATCCACGATCGGCAGCAGTGCGCCATCGACGATACGCCCGGCAGCGACGTGAGCGCCACGTATGCGGATTCGCCCGACCTCATCCAACGCAATGTCGATGTTGTCTCTCAAGACATCGCCTACAGACTCAAGATGGGCATCGTCCGTGTTGCGAAAATGCAATAGCGTAGATCGGGATGCCTCGGTGAGCCCGTAGTGCTGGACGATCGTTGCTTGTGGAAACAACGACATCAGCTCGCGTTTTTCCTCGGCACTCATGTACTGGCTGCCGATCTCAATCCAGCGAATGCACTTGCCGTTGGTACGAAACAAGTCGGCATTGGACAGAAGAACGCGCCACAGACTCGGGACGGCTGAAATAGCGTTGATTTCACCATCGTCGAGCATGGTTTTTATTTCGCGAACGTTAAAACCTTCGCTTGGAATAAACCCACGGCCACCGGCGGCAGCGACCGCACGGCAGCGCGCCAGTCCGAATGAGAAGGTCACCGGTATCCCGATATACTCTCGAATGCTGTCATCGACCGCCATCGCACCATTGATTCGGTCAACGACATTTGCCAGCGAGGCGTGGGTGATGACAAACGCTTTTGCGCGTCCCTCGGTGCCGGACGAGAAGATAATCTGTGCTGCGGTGTCTTCGTGGATGACATTCATCTGCCGATCGAACCAGCCGCCGCCAGCGGCGGGCTCTATGGTTTCCATCGGGTTAGACAACAGGTCCGCGTTGCTGGCGGCGCCCACGCCGTCGATCATGAACAACTCGCGCTGCTCATAGCAGTCGAAGACCTTCTCGACAAAGTCCACGGAGCTGACTTTCACCAGTCGTCGTATTGTTTTGGTCGGGTCGAACAAGGGCGCTACCGGAGGATTATGGTTATGGGAATGTCCGATGCAGTCTCGGTGTCACTGCTGTACTGTCGCGACTTGCCGAATTAGAGCAGCTCGCGTCGCATAAATCTGTGCGGGGCATCAAGTAAACGTCGCCGGCCCCAACTTTCCGACAAATCAGTGTAGTTTTGCGACCGGGTCGCCGCAAGCCGATTGCGTCACACAAGCGAATGTGATTTGGGTCCGCGGTTCGAGCCGCTAGGTACAAAAAACAACGTAAAAACAAAAGGTAGAAGGTGTCGGTAAATTTTTCCTGGGTCGTCGAGGCAACCCCTCACGCCCTGCTATAATCCTGCGCCTGTTAATTGGAGTCACCATGTCAGATCAGCCGACTGATATACAATTTGAAGGCCT
>JBCAZB010000266.1:0-4473 GCA_038533315.1 Pseudomonadota bacterium
ATTGCGACGGCGGTGGCTGCCGGTCAAGCGTTCGAGTTGGTGGTGAATGACGAGACCCTGACATTGTCTGAAGACGATGTTTTGATTGAAAGCGCATCGGCGGCCGGCTACTCCTGTGCCGAAGATGCGGGTTACCTGGTCGGACTGGATACCGCGATCGACGACGCGCTGGCTCTGGAGGGCTTGGCGCGCGAGTTAATTCGGACTGTCCAGGAGGCGCGCAAGCAGGCGGGTCTCGAAGTGTCTGATCGCATAACGCTCGGTATTAGCGGCACGAGTGGGGTGGCAGCTGCCCTCGACACCTATCGTGATCTGATCATGAATGAGACCTTGGCTACTCAGTGGCAAATTGGGCAGACCGCTCCGTTTGCCGCCGATGGCAAGTTAGATTCTGAGACCTGGTCGATTGAAATCTCGCGGCTCTAGCAGATGACGCTTGCGTTAGTCGCAGCGCTTTTGTTATAAAGAATTGTCGAAGGGAGTTTGACACTTGCGCCGCGTTCCTGGGGGGTTTGGAACGCGGCGTTACTCACTAAGGAGCTTTTATCTACACCTTTCCGTGGGGGAGAAGGCGGCCGATGTCTGTCCTTAAAACAGCATTTCACAACGCTCTGATCGTGCTGACAGGGCACAAAACAGCAAAAGATCGCCTTCGAGAGGCATGGCTTACCCATTTGAGTGAGCTGCCCACAGACGAGATGCCGGATGGCCTGCGAGAGAATTTCCTCGCTATTCGAGAGGGCCTGACATCACAGCGTCCGGTGAACAACGAGCACCCTGCAGAAGCCACGATCCGCAAGATGTCACCTGGGCAAGCGGCGCGTTGGAATCAGGATATTGCAAAGCTCTACCTGACCTTAATCGGCGAAGAAGCGCCGGTGCAGCTGCGGCTTGTCGACACTGCCGACGCCGAGGAATCAACGGTGGAGGGGCCAGTTCCGGAGTTCTTGGTCCGGCATTAGTCGGGCTGCTCAGCCCCTCGACCTGTGCCAGAATACCGATTCTGTCGGAACCGGTAATCTCTATGAACCACTCAGTTCGCAACACCCTCGTGGGCGTATCGTGCCTGCTACCGCTGCTCGCGGCCTGTCAAAAAAAGACGGAAACCCTGGACGACGTGCCTGCACCTGCCATGGTGCAAGAGGTCGTTGAAGGCTTTGATATCGAGCGGCGCATCGAAGATTACGCCCCGGTGACCTTGACCGCCGATCTTAGCGGGCTAACCGCTGACGAGCGCACGATGCTCAAATTATTGATTCAGGCCGGCGATATCATGGGCGACTTGTTCTGGCGCCAGGCATTTCGCGAAAACTATGCTGACTGGCTGGACCGCCTGCCCAGTCCAGCGGCGCGCCGTTTTGCGCAAATCAACTTCGGACCTTGGGATCGACTGGCTAATAATCGCCCGTTTCTAACTGGTGTGCCCGAAAAACCGGCCGGTGCTAATTTTTATCCGGCGGACATCACACGCGAGGAGTTTGACAGTGCTGAGTTTGTCGACAAGCAAGGGCTGTATTCTCTGGTGCGCCGCGATGATGACGGCGGTTTGTATGCGGTGCCCTACCATGAGGCCTTCGCCAAAGAGCTGACTGCGGCCGCCGAACTGTTGCGCGAGGCTGCGACACTCACCGACGATGCGGATTTTGCCAGCTACTTGAAGCTGCGCGCCGATGCATTTCTAAGCGGCGATTATCGTGCCAGTGACCTCGCGTGGATGGATAGCAAGACGAGCCTTGTCGACGTTGTGATCGGTCCGATCGAAACTTATGAGGATCAACTCTACGGCTATCGCGCGGCTTTCGAGGCATTTGTGCTCGTGAAGGACGCTGAGTGGAGTGAGCGTCTGGCGAAGTTCTCGGCTTTCCTGCCAGCGTTACAGCGAGATCTCCCCGTGGCGGCTGCGTACAAGCAGGAAGAGCCCGGGACAGATTCTGATTTGAATGCGTATGACGTGGTTTACTACGCGGGCGACAGCAATGCTGGATCGAAAACTATCGCAATCAATTTGCCGAACGACGAGACGGTTCAACTCGAAAAGGGTACCCGCCGTTTGCAGCTCAAGAATGCGATGCGCGCCAAATTCGATGAAATCCTCGTGCCCATCAGTGAGCTGTTGATTGCGCCGGAGCAGCGTCAGTTCATCACCTTCGACGCGTTTTTTGCCAATACGATGTTCCATGAGGTGGCGCATGGCTTGGGCATCAAAAATACGATCGATGGTAATTCGACCGTTCGTGCCGCGCTGAAAGATGTGGCCAGCAGTATCGAGGAAGGTAAGGCGGATGTGCTTGGCTTGTACATGATCAACAAGCTGCACGAAGCCGGTGAACTGGGTGAAACTGACCTGCGCAATAACTACGTGACCTTCGTGGCGAGCGTATTTCGCTCGATTCGCTTTGGCGCGTCAAGCGCGCATGGTAAGGCGAATATGGTGCGCTTCAATTATTTCGTTGAGCGTGGCGCAATCGTTCGCGACGCGGAACAGCAGGTATATCGTATCGATTTTGAGAAAATGACGGAGGCGACCGACGCGCTTGCCGGTCAGCTTCTGGTCTTGCAAGGCGATGGCGACTATGAAGGCGCGCGTACACTAACGAACGAAAAAGGGCTAATCGGCGAGCAACTGCAGGCGGATCTGGATCGCCTCTCCAGTGCCGGAATTCCCGTTGATATCGTCTTTCGTCAGGGCGTTGATGCGCTCGGTTTGTAGTGCTTAGGACAGACTGTCACGACTGTGACGGTGCAGTGTCAGGAATAGCGTCGTCGCCAGCACAAGGGTGCTGGCGGTAGCGATAAACGACACCATCGGCTTCGATGAAGTCAGGCCATTTATCGCGACCAACTGTACCGCCAGGCCAGCGATAAGCTGTTGCAGACAACCGACCACACCCGAGGCCGTGCCAGCGAATCGCTTAGTCTGTAAGACGGCGCCGCTTTGCATGCTGGGCGAAGAGAGGCCGTTAGCAAAGGCCAGTGCCGACATCGGCAGGAATAGTGACCAGGCACTGATCGTCGCGTCATAGTTCCAAACCAGCATGGTGCCAGCCGCGATCGAGGCGCCAGTGGTGCCTATCTGGATCATCCGCAGCATGCCGAACCTGGAGGCAATCCGAGACGACACGAAAGTGCCGCCCATATAGCCAAGTGCGAGTAACACAAAAAACTTGCCATAGGCAGTTGGTGGGTAACCGAGGCTTACTTCCAACAGATAAGGCACGACCGCGATAAACGTATAAAACAGCGACAACGACAAGGCGCTTTGGATCGTCAGGATGGCGAATAACGGCTTCCTGATCAGGCTCTTCAATCCGTCCAGAAAGGGCTCACGATCCCCTGTGCCCTGCATAGTCTCCGGAAGTGCTCTGAACGCAATCGTGCCAACTACCGTAATGTAGAGTGACGAGGCAACAAATACGCTGGGCCAGCCAAGGCCTTCAGTCAGATAACCGCCGACCAGCGGCGATATCATCGGTACGATGACAATGACGGAGATTACCATCGACAACCGTTCTGCCATGCCATCGTAACCATAACGATCGCTAAGCACCGCGCGCGACACGACGAGGCCGCCAGCGGCACCAAGCGCCTGTACGATTCTTCCGATGACGAGAACGCTTAAGCTGTCCGCCATTGCACAAAGCAAGCTGCCCGCAAGGCTGACAGTCAGGCTAAGCAGCGCCGTGCGTCTTCGACCCATGTAGTCAGCGATCGGTCCGTACAACAACTGGGCGGGACCAACGGTGAATACGTAAGCGCTGAACGTGAGCTGGATGCTACTCGCACTTACACCGAGTTCGCGAGCCATACTCGGTAACGCTGGCAGGTACATCTGCATAATCAGCGGCGCGACCGCAGTCATCGCAGCCAGCAAAAAGGTCAAACCGAAGTCGCTGATATCTTTCGGCGGAAGCTTTTTGTGGGTTTTCGTTGTGGGCGAGGCGCTGATTGGCGCAGACCTTAGCGATCGTGACCGACGACCTGCAGAAACTCGGCCCGTGTTCTGGCGTCATCGCGAAAGCTGCCCAGCATCTGGCTAGTCACCATCGATACGTTGGTCTTGTGAATGCCGCGCGTCGTCATGCATTGATGTCGTGCATCGATGATAACGCCGACACCGCGAGGCTTCAGGGCATCCTGGATGCAATGCGCGACCTGCGCCGTCATTTTCTCCTGGACCTGAAAGCGCCGTGCATACGCTTCAACTACCCGAGCCAGCTTGCTGATACCAACGACCTTATTGTCTGGCAAATAGCCCACATGGGCTTTCCCAATGATCGGTGCCATGTGGTGTTCGCAGTGCGACTCAAAGTTGATGTCACGCAGGACGATCATCTCGTCGTAACCCTCGACTTCCTCGAAGGTACGTTTCAGATATTGCAACGGATTTTCTTTGTAGCCGGAAAACCAGTCAGCGTAGGCACGTGCTACGCGTGATGGGGTATCGAGTAAGCCTTCGCGACGGGTATCTTCCCC
>JBCAZB010000267.1:0-4451 GCA_038533315.1 Pseudomonadota bacterium
CTGAGTTTGCGAATCGACACGGATTCGTTCGATGTCGTCTTGTACGGTATCACGCAAAATGCGCAACGCGAGGGGCAGGTCCTCGTGTACGATTTTACCCGGGCTAACGTTGCCCGCTTGTTTCCGGATACCTTCCCACAACCGATCCAGAAACATCATATCGGCGCGCAGTGCGTCATAGCTTGCACCTTCGGCAGCGGTGCGCACGATATAACCATTGCCGCTATCCGCGGGCACGATCGACTCCAGAACATCCCGCAATCGTTGTCGCTCCTGCTCGTCTTCAATACGCGACGAAACCCCAAGCGACTCGCTCTTCGGCATCATCACCAGATAACGCGAGGGCAATGTAATGAATGTGGTAAGTCGTGCGCCTTTGGTGCCCAATGGGTCCTTCAGCACCTGGACCAGAATCTCTCCACCCTCTGACACCAGATCGTTAATCGACAGGGCAGGTTTCGGTAGGATCACCGTCTCCTCGCTATCGTCGCCATCCCCCGCAGCGGGCTTTGAGATATCCGATGCATGCAAGAACGCCGTCCGCTCAAGGCCGATATCGATAAACGCCGCTTGCATACCTGGCAGCACCCGGCTGACCCGACCTTTGTAGATGTTGCCAACAATACCGCGTCGCGACGCGCGCTCAATAAAGAGCTCCTGTAGAACGCCATTCTCGACCAATGCGGCACGTTGCTCGCTCGGCGTAATATTGATCAATAACTCATCGCGCATGATCGTTCTCCTGGTACTACGGCCAGTCTGTTAATCGACTGAGTAGCTCACTCGTCTCAAAAATCGGTAATCCCATGACAGCTGAATGACTGCCAGACAGGTGGGCAACGAATTGCGCGCCGAGGCCTTGAATCGCATACGCACCGGCCTTACCGACCGGCTCGCCTGTCGCCCAATAGCGGCGCGCGTCAGCCTCGGAAACCTTTCGAAAGGTCACAGCACTGCTGACAACAGTCACGACTGGCTCCTCACGCCAGCAAACACAGACGCTGGTATGGACATCGTGTGTTGTGCCACTCAAAGCTCCCAGCATACGCACGGCGTCGTCTTCGTCGTGTGGCTTCTCGAACGACCGTTCTCCGAGGGCCACAACGGTATCCCCAGCGACCACCGGCAGAGACCGTTGCCTACCGACATCTGCCAATGCAGCCGCCTTCTCAAGCGCGAGCCTTCGCACGTAGTCTTTCACGACTTCATCGTCTGCCCGTCGCTCCTCGATATCCGCACTGATTTGCTCCACCGCCAGACCGAGCGACTCGAGCAGCTGTTTGCGTCGCGGTGATGCGGACGCGAGCAAAACTCTGGCCCCCGCTTCAATCACGATGGTAAGGGTGGTTGGTCATGATCGTATGCGCACGGTAAATCTGTTCCACTAATACGACGCGGGCCAATTCGTGCGGCAGTGTGAACGGCGCGACTGCCAGCAACGTATCGGCGTTTTGTCGAGTCTCGTGGCTCACTCCGTCGGCGCCGCCGATCACAAAACTGACGGATGCACCGCGGTCGAGGTCGCGCTGTAACCACTGCGCGAACTGGCGACTGGTCATCTGTTTACCGCGTTCATCGAGCAACGCTAGCGTATGTTGACTGGGCACACGTTGTTCGACGCGTCGCCACTCGTCAGCCATGCGAGCCGCACTGTCGTTCTTGCGTGATGGCGCGATGAGATCGATGCCAAAGCGCCAGTGACGCGGCATGCGCTCGCTGTAGCGCGCCGTCGCCTGGTCGACCCAACGCGTCGGCTTACCGGCCACCGCGACGATCGACACACTCATGTGACCTCTTGGTTGTCGCCTTCTGGCGGTGCGATGTCCCAGAGTTTTTCGAGATTATAGAACTCGCGAACCCGCGGCAGCATGACGTGAACCAGTGAGTCTTGCAGATCGACTAGTACCCATTCGCCGTCATTTTCGCCTTCGATTCCGAGCGGCCGGTGGCCTGCAGCCTTCATATCGTCCACGAGACTCAGCGAAACCGATCGCACGTGGCGATCCGATGTGCCGCTCGCAATGACCATGAAATCCGTCATGCTGGTCAGTGCACGTACATCGATCAGCTTGATGTCTCTGGCTTTGGCATCTTCCAGTGCCGCTACCGCCTTTTCTGCTACCTGTTCAGGAGTCAACGTCATACTCTGGTGACCTTTGAAAATACTCTGTGCCCAAAATCTGGCTGTGTCGCCTGCTCAAGCACCAGCGCTATCATAACAACCTGCTGACGCCACGATGCGGCGAACGCTCTCAGGCATCAGATAGCGCGGATCGTGGCCCGCACGAATCAAACGCCGGATACTCGTCGATGAAATTTCGAGCTGCGTCACTTCGTGGATGTAAATCGCACCAGCCAGCGCTTTACGCAGATCAGCGATCAGCTCAGTGCCTCGATCGCGCAACAAATCGCCCAGTGCGCCATCGGTCGGCGCCTGCCAACCCGGCCGATGCGCCACAACGATGTGCGCTAGACGAAATATCTCACGCCATTGATACCATTTCGGCAAGCTGAGGAAAGCGTCCATACCGACGATCAAACATAACGGATGCGCCGGCAGATCCTCGCGCAACGAACGCAGCGTATCGACCGTGTACGACAATCCAGGGCGACGGATCTCACGGTCGTCCACGACAAAACCGGGCTCCATTTCAACCGCACTCTGGACCATCTGGAGACGGACCTCGGCGGGCGCTTTGGGCGTCGCACGGTGCGGCGGATTACCGCACGGCATGAATCGTACCTCGTGCAACTCAAGCCCGTGCAATAACTCGTAGGCACTACGCAAATGCCCGATATGAACCGGATCAAACGTACCGCCAAAAATACCAATCGGTCCGGACAGTTCGGTCATGCGGCCAACAAACCGTCCGTTTTACCGGTGGCAATCAAGGTAACGATCCGTAACGTCAATTGCCAAGGGTCCTCGTCGCTCATGCCTTTCGCTGCGCGATCGGCGCGTTCACAAAGACTCAAAAGATGAGCGGACGCCGGGCCATCAAGCACACCCAGAGCACGGGCGACTAACGGTTGCCGTTTCTGCCAGACTCTCGCGGCGCGGATTGCCGCATTCATTGTCGCGCCTGCATCGATCTGCTCTCGCAACGCGGCCAGTTGTCTAGCCTCACGCGCAAGCGCCCACAATACCATCACCGGAACGACCCCTTCCCGGCGCAGACCGCCGACCATACGCAGCGCGCGAGCCGTTCGACCTGCCAACGCCTCATCGACCAGCAGGAATACATCGTAGCGCGCGCTGTCCGCGACCGCGGTATCGATATCCTCCGCGGTGATTGTGCTGCCCTCATGCAGTAGCGCCAACTTATCGATCTCTTGCTGTGCCGCCAATAAATTGCCTTCAACACGACGGGCTAACTGCAATACCGCATCGCGATCGGCCTGTAAGTCCGCACGTTGCATCCGCGTCTGAATCCATCCGGGCAGATCCCGCGCTTCGACCGGCCAGACCCGAACGACCGCACCGATTGCATCAATCGCCTTGACCCACTTGGATGACATCGCACTGCCATCGAGCTTCGGCGCGCTGACAATCAGCAAATTGTCGTCACTGGGCATCGACAGGAATTCACTGATCGCCTCGCTACCCGGCCGGCCGGGCTTGCCGGTAGGTAAGCGGAGATCAATGATCTTGCGTTCGCTGAACAAAGACAGACTCTGAGCCGCTACCGTTAGTTGTGACCAATCAAAGCCGCGCTCGGCGACCAGCAACTCGCGGCTCTCAAAACCCTGCCGACGCGCTGCGGACCGCAAAAGATCTAGCGTTTCTCCGACGATCAGCGCTTCATCACCGCACACCAGATATGCCGGCAGTAAGGTTTTTGCGGTCTCTCGCTCAACTTGTTCGGGACGTAACTTCAAAAAACTCTCAACTGCGCTTAGGACTCAAGTGCAATACTCTCAGCTTCCATCAGCGATACGAGGCCGTCGTATAGTGGATAAAAGCGCTGCCCGTCGCGACTGACGAGGCCTCCGGACAGCTTGCGTGACAAGACATCCCCCCGCACGTTGCTGACGCTACCCTCAGCGATGCCGGCATTCAGTGTCGCGATCAGCGACGGATCCGCCTTGCGCAGGTCCTGATGTGTCACTGGGCAAACCGCGATATCCAGTAATTTCTCGTTCATCGCCCTATTTTCCCCACATTTGACGCGGTTCGCCAGTTATTCGAGCAACGTTGGTTAGCGGCACAAACTGTAATAATGTATCGTCCCGATCACTGATCGAGCCCAGACCTCACCATGTTGAACGTCACAACCCATTCCAGAACGGATCTTGCCGGCATCGTCTTGTCGTTCGCCTGTCTGGTGCATTGCGTTGTGCTAACCATCGCCGTCCTGCTGGGTTCTGTCGGCGGGGCATTGTCGGTGAGCAGCGACCTGGTGCATCAGCTGATGTTACTCGTTGTCGTGCCCGTCAGCGGTCTTGCCCTG
>JBCAZB010000268.1:0-4444 GCA_038533315.1 Pseudomonadota bacterium
ACGTCACGACGTGGCGCGTGTCTACCCTGACGTCATTGCAGTAGACACCGAGTTTCCGATGGACGCGAATTTGCTGGCTGAAGATGGCTATCACCCTGGGCCGGCGGCGTGCGCCTGGTGGGCGGAGGCGTTGGCGCGTCAGATGCAATCGCGACCGTCCGCCAATGGACAAGTTTCCGATGCACTCAGAGTCGATGCTAACCCTGATCGAGTAACTCGCGAAGATCGATGACCGCCGCATTGGCGCGAGAGAGGTACGACGCCATGACCAACGAGTGGTTGGCAAAGACACCATAGCCGCTGCCATTTAAGACAACCGGGCTATTTAGCGGCGCAAGACTCGCTTCCAACTCCCGAATAATCTGCCGCAAGCTGACGGTCGCGTTCTTGTCTTCCAAAACATCGGCGAAATCAAATTGCGCGGCGCGCAGAAAGTGCACAAGCGCCCAGGCACTGCCGCGCGCTTCAAACAGGACGTTGTCGAGCTGCAGCCACGGTGTCTTTACCTGTATGTCCGCACGTTGGTTCACGCCGCCGCCGGCAGTGGCGGCCGATTCACCGGCCAGGTCAGTATTGACACGTGATTGCCCGACGCTGGCTGTCAATTGTTGCGACATATTGCCGAGGCGTTTTTCGACCTGGCCGAGCCACTCGCGAAGATTGTCCGCGCGGGCAAAAAATTGCGCATTAGCATCATTGCTATCGAGCAAACGTCGCTCATAACGCTGCAGGTATTCGATGCCCTCCCGGTATTTGCTCTCGGGCGGGGGTAGGATCCACGCCGTCTCATCGAAAAAGAAGCGTTTCTCCGCTTCCGTCAGGTCTGGATCCTCGGACGACTGTGATTGCGATCGGCTGTAGTCGTTACGCATGACGCGCGAGAGGTCGCGTATTTGTGTTAACACACCGATCTCCCAACTCGGGATGTTGTCGAGAAACAGTCCCGGCGGCGAAACGTCGTTGGACAAGAATCCGCCCGGTTTATCCAACACGGTCTCTGCGACGCGCCGCAGCGTGTTAGTGGTGGCATAGCCGATGACAGCCGGGCGCTCCGCCTCTGTGGTGTCAACCCAAAAGACGGCCGGCTCACGCGACCAGTACCACGACACGCCGATGAGTAGGATCAGCAAGATGGTCGCGATGACTGTCGTTGGCAGCACCCACTTACGATCGTTCAGGATGATGGCGTCGTACAAGCGTCCGAACATGGACTGTCTCCTTGGTTAACCGGCCGTACCGGCCAGTTGTCGCAGTACGTATTGCAGAATGCCACCGTGGCGGTAGTAGTCCCACTCTTTTGGCGTGTCGATCCGAACATGCACGTCGAACGATGATTCACTACCGTCTTCACGCCGGGCAGTCACAGACGCCCGCTCGGGCGTGCCTTCAGCTAATCCGGACAGAGAAAACGTCTCTGTGCCATCAAGTGCCAGACTGTCGGTGCTATCAGCCTCGAGGAATTGCAACGGCAACACACCCATGCCGATCAAATTGGAGCGGTGGATGCGCTCGAAGCTCTCGGCGATCACGGCTTTGACGCCGAGCAGTAACGTGCCCTTAGCTGCCCAGTCACGAGATGAGCCGGTGCCGTACTCCTTGCCAGCGAGAACGATTAGCGGCGTATCTTCCTGTTGATAACGCTGCGCGGCATCGAAAATGGTCATGGTTTCGCCACTTGGTTGGTGCTTGGTCCAGCCGCCCTCGGTGCCGGGAGCCAACAGATTGCGCAGCCGAATGTTGGCAAACGTGCCGCGCATCATGACCTCATGATTGCCGCGGCGAGATCCGTAGGAGTTGAAGTCTTTGTCGGCGACGCCTTGTGCGCGCAAATATTCGGCTGCTGGACTGTCTGCTGCGATGCCGCCCGCAGGCGATATGTGATCCGTGGTTACCGTATCGCCCAACAGCGCAAGCACCCGTGCGCCCGCGATATCTGCGCCAGCATCAGGTGATCGCTGCATGCCGACGAAGTAGGGCGGGTTCTTGACGTAGGTTGAGGTGTCATCCCAGGTGTAGATTTCGCCGTCGGGAATGACCAGGCCATTCCAGTTGGCGTCACCCTCAAATACGCTGTCGTAGCTTGTCTTGAACATCTCGGAATCGATGTTGGCTAGGATACACTCGTGGATTTCTTTTTGACTCGGCCAGATGTCCTTCAGGTAGACATCTTTGCCGTGCTGATCTTGCCCCAGCGCATCGTTGTAGATATCGCGATGCATATCGCCCGCAATGGCATAAGCGACAACGAGTGGCGGTGAAGCCAGGAAGTTCATTTTTACAAGCGGATGAATGCGACCTTCGAAGTTTCGATTCCCCGACAAAACACTGCACCCAACTAAACCGGACTCGCGTACGGCAGATTCGATCTCCGGACGCAGTGGGCCGGAGTTGCCGATACACGTAGTACAGCCATAACCCACGGTGTAAAAACCCAGCTTGCGCAGATCGCCCATCAGGTCCGCTTTCTCGAGGTAATCCGTGACAACTCTCGACCCGGGTGCGAGGCTGGTTTTGACCCAAGGTTTTACGCTCAGCCCACGGGCAACCGCATTGCGCGCCAGCAAGCCCGCACCGAGCATCACGGCCGGGTTCGACGTATTAGTGCAACTCGTAATGGCTGCGATCAGCACGGCCCCGTCATCGATCGTGTACCGTGACGCGTCTGCCTGTACTGTCGCGCTGCCGGGTAACTCACGATCGGCTGTCATCGGTGCCAAGTGGTTCTCGAATGTCGCTTTCGCGACACTCAGCGAGATGCGATCTTGAGGGCGTTTTGGGCCGGCGATGCTCGGTTCGACCGTGCTCATATCCAGTGTCAACGTATCGCTGTAAATGGGGTCCGGATCGCCACTGCTGCGCCACATGCCCTGAGCACGCGCATACGCTTCGATCAATCGAATCTGCTGGGCGTCACGACCGGATAACTCCAGATAGCGAATCGTTTCGGCATCGATCGGGAAAATGGCACAGGTAGAGCCAAACTCCGGCGACATGTTGCCGAGCGTGGCGCGATCGGCGAGCGGCAAGTGGTCAAGACCGTCACCAAAAAACTCGACGAATTTGCCAACGACACCGCGCTCGCGCAGCATCTCGGTTACCGTAAGGACCAGATCGGTTGCGGTCGTGCCTTCGCGCAGGTGACCAGTCAGTTTGAAGCCCACCACCTGCGGAATCAGCATTGTGATCGGTTGCCCCAGCATTGCCGCCTCGGCCTCAATACCGCCTACACCCCAGCCGAGTACACCCAGCCCATTAACCATGGTGGTATGCGAGTCCGTGCCGACGAGTGTGTCCGGGTAGGCAAGACGCTCACTATCGTTACCGTGATCGAACACGACGCGGGACAGATACTCCAGATTGACCTGATGTACGATCCCGGTATTGGGAGGCACGACCTTAAAATTATCAAAGGCGTTCTGGCCCCAGCGCAAAAAGGCATAGCGCTCTTTGTTGCGTTGAAACTCGATCTTGTTATTCAGATCGAGAGCCCCGGCGGCCCCGTAGTTGTCCACTTGTACGGAGTGGTCGATCACAAGCTCGACGGGCGATAACGGATTGATGTCGCTTGCCGAGCCGCCGAGACTGACGACGGCGTCGCGCATTGCGGCGAGATCGACGATCGCGGGGACTCCCGTGAAGTCCTGCAAGATGACGCGGCTCGGTGTAAACGCAATCTCGGTCGCTGGAGCAGCGGTCGGGTCCCAGTTTGCCAGCGCGAGAATATCGTCCCGTGTGACGTCGCGTCCATCCTCATGGCGCAACAGGTTCTCGAGCAACACCTTCAGAGAAAATGGCAACCGATCAACATGGCCTTCCGCAATCGATGACAGTCGGAACATGTCATAACTCTGCTGGCCCACCATCAAGGTGGATTTCGCGCCGAACGAATCTTTCATGCTGTCTCCCTTAACTCAAGCGCATGCCTGGATTAGCAGGCTCAATTATAGCCGAATCGGCCCGCCAAGCGGATTGGGCGGGTGCGCTTCGTTTGGGTTGAGACGGCGTGATTTCAGCCGGCAGCGAATCGCGCTGGCGGTGACTCAGCGGCATGCCAAACGGCGTCGATAGCGCCACCGCCAAGGCAAACATCGCCGTCATACAGCACGGCATACTGCCCGCAAGCGACGGCCCACTGGGGTGTCTCAAACGCGACGATCAATGCACCGTTGTCGTCGTAATCGACACGACACCACTGGTCTTGCTGACGGTGTCGTATTTTGGCGGTGAGTCGTACACCGGCGCGCGCTTTACCGTTAATCCAGTGGGGTGAATCGCAGCGAAGCCGATCATGATGCAAATCGGCGTGCTGTTTATCCTGAGTGACGATCAGCGTGTTGCTGGCGAGATCTTTGCGGGCGACAAACCAGGGCGCATCCGAGGCATGTTTCTGTCCACCGATACCGAGTCCCTGGCGTTGCCCTAACGTGTAATACATCAATCCGCT
>JBCAZB010000269.1:0-4388 GCA_038533315.1 Pseudomonadota bacterium
AGCGTCCACCAGAACACGCGGTCGCCCCGTAAGCCAGCGCTTTCAGCACATGGGTGCCGCGGCGGATGCCGCCATCAAGAATGATCTCGATCTCGCCGCCGACCGCATCGACGATGGCTCGCAGCTGATCAAACGGCGAGCGAGATCCGTCCAACTGTCGCCCACCGTGGTTGGAGATCATGATCGCCGACGCGCCGATATCGACGGCGCGCCGTGCGTCCGCCACGGACATGATGCCTTTGATCGCGAACGGCCCGTCCCATAGTTCGATCAGCTCTGCCGCCTGATCCCATGAGATCGACGAACGCATCTGCTCGTTGATGTAGCTGACCACCGACGACGACAGCGACTGTCCGGCGGGTAGGTAAGGGGAAACGTTCGGCAGATCGAACGCGGGCTTGGTCAGATAGTGCCAGGCCCACTGTGGATGGGTGGCGAAACTTGCGAGGCTTTTCACCGTCAGGCGCGGTGGCGTCGTCATCCCGGTCAGATAATCGCGCTCGCGATTGCCGGCAACGATCGTATCGACCGTCAGCGCCAGTGCGTCAAACTTCGCGGCTCGGCAACGGGCGACCAGGTCGCGATTCAAGCCGTCGTCGTGGTGCAAATAAATTTGGAACAACTTGCCGGCACCATTGAACGCGCCGAGTTCTTCGATGCTGCGCGTGCCAATTGTCGATACACCAAACATCGATCCATAACGATCCGCCGCCCTCGCGATGGCCAACTCGCCGTCATGGTGAAACAGACATTGCATCGCGGTCGGCGAAAAAAACAACGGCAGCTTGAGCTCGCAACCGAGGACTGTGGTGCTGAGGTCAACGCCATCGATGCCCGCCAGCACATTGGGCACAAGATCGACGCGATCGAAGGCCGTTGTATTGCGTTGTAGCGTCGTCTCGTCGTCGGCACCGCCATCAATGTAATGAAACAACGACGCGGGCAACCGGCGTTTTGCCAGCGCTCGAAAGTGCCGTGTGTTGTAACAATGCTTCAGCCGCACGCGCGTTTACCAGCTGCCGCTATTGGGCATCGATGACCACGGTTCCGCGGGATCGAGCGCGTCGCCCTTTTGTAGTAACTCGATAGAGATGTTGTCCGGTGAGCGCACAAAGGCCATGTGGCCATCGCGGGGTGGCCGATTAATCGTCACCCCGGCATCCATCAGGCGTTGGCATAACCCATAGATGTCGTCGACGCGATAGGCAAGATGGCCGAAATTTCTGCCCCCGTCATAGTCTTCTGGATCCCAGTTGTAAGTCAGTTCAACCATTGGCGCGCGACGTTCACGCGCCAGCTCGACATCATCCGGCGCGGCGAGAAACACCAGCGTGAACCGTCCGCCGTCGTTGTCGTAACGACTCAACTCCTCCAGTCCGAGCAATTCGCAATAGAACCGTAGCGAGGCGTCCAGATCGGTCACACGGACCATGGTGTGTAAATACTGCATACGCGTTCTCCTCGGCTGGTGGGTTGCAGGATGCGGTTCCGACTGAATCGATCGTTACCGCGCCTTGAGTTTTCTTAACACTCGCTGACACAACTTGCGTCGCTGCTTTGACACACTAAGCTCGAAGTTGAAACAGGAGATCCGATAATGCGAATCCAAACCCTGCTGATTACTGGTGTGCTCGCTGGCGCGCTCGTGGTCGCGAATGCCGCTGCCGATAATCGTGGCAAACGAAACGCTTCCCCGCAACAGAAGGTCGAGCGGATGACCGAAGAGCTTGGTCTTTACGATGATCAGGTGCCTCAGATTGAAGCGATCCTGACGGAAGCTGCCGCAAAACGGCAGGAGATCGGCGATAGCTACACGCTGAACCAGCGTTCGGAAGCGCGCGCCGCCATGCGCAGCCTGCGTGAGGAGACCGAAACCCAAATCGCGGCTGTGCTCACCGATGAGCAAGCCGCACGACTGGCTGAGCTGAAAGCCGAGCGCAAGGAGCGCCGCATGCAACGACGAATCCGCCGCATGGAAGGCCAGCTCGAAGAAACGCCCGAGGCGTAGCGGCCGGCTGGCGTGCTTAAGTCAGCACGCTAACCAGCAGCATGATGGCGAGGCCCAGCCCGAACAAATAGGTTCCCAGCGCTCCCAGGAACCGCATCGGGTTGGGCTTCGCTAATGTCGCCGGCAGGATCATACCCGCCGCGAACAGATAGCGGCTGAACGTCGCCATGACCATCATGGTGTAAACGAACGCCGGCTGCGGCGACAGCGCCAGTAGATACATCAGCACTGCCAGCATCGCGGCGTACTCGCAGGTATTGCCATGCGCTCGTGACCATTTCAGCAGCGGGCTGGTGGGGTCATCCGGCACACCGGCGCCCATCTTGGCACTCCGGCGCTGCATCGATACGCCAAACCCCAATGCAAATACCAACACGCCTAACAGGCCTATACATACCAGTGCTAACGTCATAGCCTTTCCCCCTCTAGACTCGGTAGCGAGCATAGCGGCAACTCGGTCGCTTGCCAACGCGGAAGGGTCGATGGCCAACGGGACAAACTGTCATGCAGGTGTTTGAGCGTGTGATCGAAGATCGCGGGTCACGCTATGCGGTCTCCGGTGGCGCCTGCCAAAGCGCATGCGATGCCGAACAGTTCATCAAGCGTCTGGTCGCGCACAAGAAGCGCTTTGCGAAAGCCACACACCACAGCTGGGCGCTGCTCGTCGACGATGCTGTTATCAAGCGCGACGACGGTGAGACCGGCGCTGGCGCTGTGATTGCGCGCGTGCTGCAGCAAGCCAATCTGACCGAACATATCGTCGTCGTCAGTCGCTGGTACGGCGGCAAACATCTGGGCGGCGATCGGTTCCGACACGTGGCGCATGCGGCAAGGTTCTATCTGGATCAGCGGTCATGAAGCAATAATCGGCCTGCGATCGTTGCGGGCAGGTCAGGTCCTGTCACACGGTCGCCCATAGATTCCTGACGCCCACTGCGCGACAATGCGGCGCCAATGGATACGGTCACGATTATTGGCATTGCCGGCGGTAGTTGCTCGGGCAAGACGCGGCTGCTCAAGCGACTGGCAGAGCGTCTCGGCGCTCACAACTGCGCGGTCGTGCTGCAGGACGACTACTACTTCAGTAAGCCGGCAGCCGCCAAAGACAACCTGAAGTTCAATTTTGACCACCCCGACGCACTCGAATTCGAGTTGCTCGCACGCGATCTGGGCCGTATCAAGCAAGGCAAGACGATTCACAGCCCGCAGTACGACTTCGCGCTGCATGTGCGCAAACCCGATACCTTCCGTGAGATCGAGCCGCGTCCGGTCGTGCTCGTGGATGGCATACTGATTCTGGATAGCGACGCGGTGTTGCAGCAGCTCGATCACAGCGTCTACATCCAATGTGATGCGGGTACACGTCTCGATCGGCGTATTGAGCGAGACGTGCGAGAGCGTGGGCGAACCGAAGAGAACGTTATTGCTCAGTTCAATCAGCAAGTGCAACCGATGCACGTCGAGTTTGTCAGGCCTTCTTCTGCCAATGCGAGTCTGGTCTATGACCAGCAAGCGGTGGTCACTGACGTCGCGCTCAATGAACTCGTCGATTACTGTCAACGCCACGCTGCGCTGACATGACCGAAGCCACGCCTGCGAAACACCTGATGGGCCTTTTGCCCGGTTTGGTAATGGCCGCGCTGCTTGCGCTGCTCGCTTACGCCGTACAACACTGGTTAGGCTTCTCTGTGATGCTGTATGCGCTGCTGTTAGGCATGCCGTTGTATCGGCTTGGGACGCGCCCAACCTTCGCGCCTGGTATCGCCTTCGGCGCCAAAAAAGTGCTGCGGTTTGGTGTCGCGCTCCTCGGCCTTCGGCTGACGATCGGCGATGTGATGAGTCTTGGGCTGCCGACGCTAGCGTTGGTCGTCGCCGGTATCACGGTTGTCATGACGGGCGGTGTCCTCGCTGCTCGACTACTCGGTCTGAAGGCCGATTTCGCCTCGCTGTGTGCGGGCGCTGTCGCCATCTGCGGTGCCTCGGCCGCGCTCGCCGTGTCGGCAGTATTGCCACAACACAAACGCCTCGAAGAACAAACGATTCTGACGGTGATCGGCGTGACGGCACTCAGCACGGTGGCGATGGTGGCGTATCCGTTGTTGACGCGTGCACTGGGATTCGATGACATCACAGCGGGTGTGTTCGTTGGCGCAACGATTCACGATGTCGCGCAGGTGGTCGGTGCAGGCTACATGATCTCGGACGAGGCGGGACAGACAGCGACGTTGGTCAAACTGATGCGGGTGGCTTGTCTGATTCCGGTCGTTGCGATCTTGTCGTTTTATTTTCGCGAACAGCGCGCTGCCGCGGGTCAGACACCCGGCTTACCGTTTTTTCTGATTGGATTCGTCGTCCTGATGTTGCTCAACTCAACGGGGCT
>JBCAZB010000270.1:0-4387 GCA_038533315.1 Pseudomonadota bacterium
GCGCGCGCCTATGCATTGCAGGCTGTGTTGGCGTGGGTGCCAGCGCGGCTTTCCGCGCTCGGTCTGATTCTGGCGGGTCATTACGATGCCGGTCGTGATGCCTGGCGAGCGCTGCGACCGACGACCACATTGGGTCGGGATAACGAACAGTTGCTGACTCGCGTGGGTCTCGCTGCCTTGCAGCTCGGGCGCAACGACGATGAGAGTGTCGGTGCTTTTGCTACCCGACAAGCGCGTGCTGCCAAGAACCTGGTGCTGCGGACACTCGGTTTCTGGCTGGTCGGCATCGCAATTTTGACCTTGGTCGGCGTCGCGATCTAGCGGCCATGGTGCGGTTCTTTTGGCGTGAACTTCTTGATTCAAAGCTGATGTCAGTCAGCTCACCTCGTTGTCCACACGGTTGCCGACGGGCCGTTGTGTTGCTACTTGCACTGCTCACAGCCTGCAGTCGCGAGCCGGCTGTCGAGCGACCTGCGTCGAAGCAGCCACGGCTTGTCACGCTCGCGCCGCATCTGGCGGAGCTAGTCCATTCAGCGGGTGCGGGAGACTACCTCGTTGGCGTCAGCGCCTATAGTGATTTTCCAGAGGGCGTGTCCGCGCTGCCAGTTGTCAGCGATGGGTTTCGCATTGACGCCGAAGCGTTGTTGGCCAGCAAACCGACGCTGGTTTTAGCCTGGGGTGGCGGTGGACAGGTTTCGTCGATCGCATTGCTCGAGCAGCTGGACATTCCTTTCGAAGTGATCGAGTCTCGTCGGCTCGGCGATGTCGCGCCAGCGATTCGGCGTATTGGAGAGATCGCCGGCACCCGTGCCGCCGCTGATCCGGCTGCGAAAGCGTTCGAGCAGGCGATGTCGCCGTCCAACAGGGAGGATAGCGACAGCGATGAGGTAAGCGTGTTCTATCAGATCGGCAGCGAGCCGATCTACACGGTGAGCGGCGAGCATTTCATTAGCGACGTGCTCGCGTTGTGTGGTGGTCGCAACGTGTTCTCGACGCTCGATACCGCGGTCGCGACGGTCAGCGTCGAGTCGGTGGTGCTCGCAGATCCGGAAGTCCTGTTAGGCGCCGGTGACAGCAGCCAGCGGCGCGCCGTCTGGCAGCAATTTTCAACGATGCAGGCGGTGAGTGCCGACAATATTTATGGCGTCTCTGGCGATGTGTTGGGGCGTCCGTCGGCCAGACTGGTACAGGCTAAGGCAGAAGTCTGCGCCGTATTGGAAGCGGCACGCGGCAAGCGAACAGTGGATTAGTCTTGCCCGCGGATCCGTTGCGACTGCCACAGCACCTCTTGTCCGCCATCCGCTCTCGCGAGGCAGCGAGCAATAACAAACAGCAAGTCGGATAGCCGGTTCAGGTAACGGACGCCCTCGGCATTGACAGCCGCATCTCTCGACAGTGTTTGCACGCGGCGTTCGGCACGTCGACAAACGGTGCGTGCGAGGTGGCACGCGGCTGCCGCCTGACTGCCGCCGGGCAGGATGAACTCCTTGAGCGGTGGCAGCTCCTCATTGAGCGTATCCAGTGTTTTCTCGAGCCGTTCGACATGCGCTTCGGTGATCATCGTGTGGCCAGGAATACAGAGCTCGCCACCCAGATCGAACAGATCGTGTTGGATGTCACCAAGCGCGTTGACAATACGCTGGTCCTTGATCGGCTGCGCCAGCACCATGCCTATCGTGCTGTTGGTTTCATCGACAGAGCCGTAGGCCTCAACGCGAGCATCATCCTTAGCGACGCGGCTGCCATCCCCGAGACCGGTTTCGCCTTGATCGCCGGTACAGGTGTAAATCTTGCTTAATCGGTTGCCCATCGTGATATCCGCTGGAAGCTGCTCGGGGGCCCGCGAATGTAGGGGTTGATGCGCGGCAGTGTCAAGCATCGCCTGAGGCACAGCCCAAAAATCCAACACTGGCCCACTCGGCAATGCTGCCTTGTGCCACAGTGTTCCGAGATACTGCGCTAGAATCTTGGTTTTCCGGTAGCAAGCGCGACACTCGCAATGGACCATCAGCAACTTGAATCTTTCAAACGGGCCGCTCTGGCGGCGGCGCAAGCCGCAGCGCTAGTGATTCGCGAAGGCTACGGCGGCGATTTTTCGGTAACCACTAAGGCGGATCGGACACCTGTTACCGATGTCGACGTTGCAGCAGAGCGCGCGATTCGGAGCGTTCTCGAAGCGCGTTTTCCGGCTCATGGATTTTACGGTGAAGAAACCGGCCAGAATCAGACGGAGAGCGATTACTTGTGGCTCGTTGATCCGATCGATGGCACCAAGGCGTTCGTCCGTGGCTATCCGTTTTTTTCGACTCAGATCGCATTGATGTACCGGGGAGAGCTTATTGTCGGCGTGTCGAGTGCGCCGATGGTCAACGAAGTGGCGTGGGCAACCAAGGGCGGTGGCGCCTGGCTTAACGACGCGCGTATTGCGATCGGTGATACCGCGTCGATCGAAGATGCCGCGGTTTCGCTTGGCAATACGCATCGGTTGGCGGCGAGCGCCGCCTGGCCGAGACTGGGTGGCATCGTCGCGCGCTGTGATCGCATTCGCGGCTATGGCGACTTTCTCCACTATCACTTGCTCGCTAGTGGACGCATCGATGCGGTGATCGAATCCGACGTCAATATCCTCGATATCGCAGCGCTGACTGTCGTCGTTAGCGAAGCGGGTGGTGTGATGACGCAGTTGGATGGCAGTCCGATCGATTTGCAGACGACTGACATACTTGCGGCAAACGTGCGTTTGCATCGTCAGCTTGCGAGTGAGCTCGGCGATCTGGGCTAATACGTCGCGACGAAGAGTCGCTGGTGATCAACACCGACCTGACTGAAAGGGGTGCCGTACAGCTCGGCCAGGTGGTCCGTCGTTAGTAATTTATCAGCTTCATCAAAAGCCCAGCGACCATCACCATAAAGCAGCAACACATGCGTGGCGTAGCGCGCTGCTGCGTTGACATCGTGTAGCGAACTGACGATGGTTTGGCCCGATTGTCTTTGTTTAGCGAGCAGCGCGAGCACCAGGCGGGCATGTTTCGGGTCCAGCTGACTGACCGGCTCGTCCAGTAGCAACAGCGGCGTCTGCTGTACCAGCGCCTGTGCGATCGCGATTCGTTGTCGCTCCCCGCCTGAAAGGGTGCGCACATCGCGCTTTTCAAATCCGCCCATGCCCAGTTCGGTCAGCACCATAGCAGCTAACGCGTGATCCTCGTCGCTCGGGCGCTCGAATTTTCCGAGATGCGGATAACGACCGAGCAGCACATTCTCCCAGACGGCGTTTTCGAACGCATCGTCTTGTGTCTGTGTCACCAGAGCCACCGACCGAGCGCGCTCTCCTGCCGTCATCGCGTGCAGCTCACGCTGTTGCAGTCGTATGCTCGCGGGTATCGCTGGCAGCAGTCCAGCAAGCGTCGCTAAGGTCAGTGACTTACCCGCACCGTTCTTGCCAAGCACAACCAGCCAACTGGCTTGCGGCAAAGTTAGTGATAATTCTGCGACCAGCGTGTGTTCTGCAATGGCAATGGACAGGTCGACGCAACTCAGTGCGGCATCGACGGCGCTTGGATTGGCAGACATGATTCTTGTATCGGCGACTGTGTGCGTCGACGATAGCACAGCGGACCGTGCTGCCGCGTCAGCTGCTAGCCCGGATTGGCGAGATGGATCAGCAGATAGCGACGATCATCGCTCGCAACGCCGCGCCATTTAACGCGCCCCCGCGCAAACCATGCGCCAGTGCCTGCGGTTTGCTCAGCGTCACCGTCCATGATCTCACTAAGCTTGCGTGCCTCACGCTCGCTGACGTTTTCAACCATCAGTACGAGCGCGTCATCGATGTCCATACTGCCGTCGCCATCGAGGTCAAAACTGTATTCACCATTCGCACCGTTGGCGACGATCAGACCGACATAGCCGTTCTTGTCGAAAGGATTCGTTAACGGCTCCGTCAGGTAAGGGCCCGCCCAGCCCTGCAATTCGCTCGCGTTGGTTATCAGGCCGCTGGCATTGGGAGTGGCGGAGTCGAACAGGGGCATGCGTCCGGTATCGCCGTAATGACTGATGGCCGCTGTGCGCCAGGCGTAGGTGTTTTCGATGAACGAGCTAATCCGTGTGTTGCGTTGTACATTCAGGATCATCGGCGTAGAGATCGAAACCAGTACACCAATCACCGCGAGCACGCTGATGACTTCCGGTAATGTAAAACCTGATCGATATTGCCGCATGGGGTTGCCCTGTCATATCCGATATACAGGTAAGCGGCATATCACCCTAAAAATGTAGTCTTGGCCAAATCTAGTGTTGATCGCGCACAAAAAATAAACCCCGGTAAACCGGGGCTAAACTTATTTGTTCTTATTATTGTTCGCTTATCAGACTTAGGTCTTGCTGGTGT
>JBCAZB010000271.1:0-4380 GCA_038533315.1 Pseudomonadota bacterium
CCATCGCGTTGTTGGTCGGCGGCGGCGTTGGTATTCCACCGATGATCTATCTTGCCGAAGTGCTGGCAAAAGACACCCAAACAGCATGGCAGCCACTCGTGTTTATGGGGTCGGAAGTACCGTTCCCGATGAGCACGCGCCCGTCGGCGATGTCCATCGACGGTATGCCGGACGACGCGACACATAGTCTGACACTAGTCGAGGACTGGGGCATCCCATCGCGTTTGGCATCGCTTGCGGACATCGAGGGTGCGCATCAAGGCTATGTCACCGATCTCGCCGCGCACTGGCTCGAACAACAGGATCAGGCAACGCGTGATCGATGCGAACTGTTCGCCTGCGGCCCAACACCTATGCTTGAGGCGGTAGCCCGCGTGGCAAGCCGATTCGACGTGCCGTGTCAGGTATCGTTGGAGGAATATATGGCCTGCGCGGTAGGTGGTTGTGCTGGCTGTACTGTGTTGGTCACAGACCCCAATGGCGAACAGGCGATGAAGCGGGTCTGCGTCGACGGACCGGTATTCGACTCACGCGCAGTGTTCCCGGAAGCGAGTTAGCCGAAGTTGATCTGAGCTTCGAGGTTGGTTCGCGAGTCGGCGTTAGCCAAGGCTTCCTGCAGCGTGATCGTGCCCTTGCGATAGAGCTTCAGCAGCGCGGTATCGAAGTTCTGCATGCCCTGCTCGGTTGAGTCTTTCAGCGCTTCCTTAACAGCGACAATATCGCCCTTTTCGATCAATTCGGCGATGTGCGGTGTATTCAGCATCAGCTCAACCGCGGCGACGCGCTTGCCTTCGCGATTGCGAACCAGGCGCTGCGAGATGATCGCTTTAAGGTATTGCGACAAATCGACGAACACCTGCTTCTGTTGCTCGACTGGGAACAGGTTGATGATCCGGTCCAGCGTTTCCGGCGCGTTATTGGAGTGCAGTGTCGCAATCGCCAACTGTCCGGTGCCCGCTACGCTGATCGCCGCCTTCATCGTCTCGACATCGCGAATCTCGCCGATCATGACAACGTCCGGCGCAGCGCGCAGTGCGCTGCGAATGGCTGCATGGTAGGACTTGGTGTCGATACCGAGTTCGCGCTGATTAACAATCGACTTCTGGTTCTTGTGCAAAAACTCGATTGGGTCTTCGATCGTGATGATGTGTGACGCCGTGTTCTTATTGCGGTGATTGATCATCGCCGCAATCGTCGTCGACTTACCGCTACCGGTGGAGCCCACCATCAGCAGCAGACCACGACGATTCATGATCAGATCTTCAAAAATCGGCGGCATGCCGAGTTCCTGCAACTGCGGCATCTCGGCGGTGATATAACGCAACACCATCGCCAGGTTACCGCGCTGATGGAAGACATTGACGCGGAATCGACCAAGCCCTTGCTCAGATACCGCGAAGTCGATTTCCATATCGCGCGCCAGCGCATCGAGTTGTTCCTCGGTCATGATTTCCATGGCCGCCTGCCGAACCTGCTTCGGCGTCAACTGCAGCTTGTTGACCGACATGATCTTGCCATCGATCTTGATTTTGACCGGGGCGAATGGCGCAAAGAACAAGTCCGAGGCCTTCTTCTCCACCATCAATTCAAAAAGTGGTTTGACGTTCATTCAATTAGTTTCCAGCCAGCGTAATGCTAGAACAGCATGGTTTCGCCTGAGTCCTCTTCCATAATTTTCAGGCTGGCCGCTTGCGATTCGCTCAGGCCGTTTTCGCGTTTGCTGTTCAGTTTGATGTTCAGACGCAACTCGTTCTTCGAGTCGGCGTTGCGCATCGCATCTTCGTAGGAAATGATCTCTTCTTCGTAAAGCTGGAACAAAGCCTGATCGAAAGTTTGCATGCCGAGGCGTGTCGACTTCGCCATGATCTCCTTGATCTGCGCCACCTCGCCTTTGAAGATCAAGTCCTGGATCAACGGCGTTGCCAGCATGATTTCCATCGCAGCGACGCGACCGAGACCGCCTTCTCGCGGAATCAGGCGTTGCGAAATCAGACCGCGCACGTTGAGCGACAAATCCATCAGCAACTGAGAACGTCGCTCCTCAGGGAAGAAGTTGATGATGCGATCCAGCGCCTGGTTGGCACTGTTGGCGTGCAGTGTCGCGAGACAAAGATGACCGGTCTCGGCGAACTGGATGCCATATTCCATCGTTTCCCTATCGCGAATCTCGCCAATCAGAATGACGTCGGGCGCTTGTCGCAAGGTGTTCTTCAGTGCGGCGTGCCAGTTTTCGGTGTCTACGCCGACCTCGCGGTGCGTGATAACGCAGCCCTCATGCGGGTGCACGTATTCGACGGGATCTTCGATCGTAATAATGTGGCCGCGGGAATTGTGATTGCGATGCCCGATCATGGCAGCCAGCGTGGTCGATTTACCTGAGCCGGTACCACCGACGATGATCACCAACCCACGCTTGTTCATGACGACGTCTTTCAGGATCGGCGGAAGGTCGAGATCCTCAAATGTCGGGATCGACGTCGTAATCGTACGCAGTACGGCGCCGACATGACCCTGCTGGATAAACGCGCTCACGCGATAGCGACCGATACCCTTGGGTGCAATCGCAAAGTTACATTCGCGCGTCGCATCGAATTCCCGGGCCTGCTTGTCGTTCATGATCGAGCGCACGAGAATGGAACACTGCTCGGGCTTGAGGATACTGTCGCTGGCGCGGTGAATTTCGCCGTCGATTTTGATCGCGGGCGGAAACCCTGCGGTGATGAACAAATCCGAGCCACTCTTCTCGTTCATCTTACGCAGCAGGTTCTGCATCAATCGGGAGGCCTGTTCTCTATCCATTACCTTCTCACCGTGTCCGTTACGCCATGCCTTTGATTAGAAGTTCTCTTTATTGGCTGCGCGGAATCGCGCCTCTTCTTTCGTAATTGTGCCTTTCAACAGCAGCTCTGAAAGGTTCTGATCGAGGGTCTGCATGCCCGACGCCTGGCCCGTTTGGATCGCCGAATACATCTGAGCGATTTTGCCTTCGCGAATCAGGTTTCGAATGGCGGGCGTGCCGATCATGATTTCATGCGCAGCAATTCGGCCACCGCCGATCTTTTTCAACAGGGACTGCGAGATGACGGCTTTCAGTGATTCCGACAGCATCGTACGCACCATTTCTTTTTCTGCGGCCGGAAATACATCGACCACGCGGTCGATAGTTTTGGCGGCGGAGCTCGTGTGCAAGGTGCCGAACACCAAGTGACCGGTCTCGGCGGCGGTCAGCGCCAGTCGGATCGTTTCCAAATCGCGCAGCTCGCCAACGAGGATCACATCCGGATCCTCACGTAATGCAGAGCGCAGCGCTTCTGAGAAGCCGTGGGTATCGCGGTGCACTTCTCGCTGGTTGATGAGCGACTTTTTGCTCTCGTGCACAAACTCGATCGGATCTTCAATCGTCAGGATGTGATCCGGCTTGTTGTTGTTGATGTAGTCGACCATCGCGGCGAGTGTTGTGGACTTACCGGAGCCCGTCGGGCCGGTCACCAGACAAATACCGCGCGGCTGCATCGAAATGTCTTTGAATATGGCAGGCGCGCCTAAGTCGTCAAGCGTCAGGATCTCCGACGGAATCGTCCGGAATACGGCGCCAGAGCCGCGAGCCTGGTTGAACGCGTTGACCCGAAAGCGCGCGAGTTGTGGAATCTCGAAGGAGAAATCCGTCTCGAGAAACTCCTCGTAGTCTTTGCGCTGCTTGTCATTCATGATGTCGTACACCATGCTGTTGACTTCCTTGTGCGTCAGCGCAGGCATGTTGACGCGCTTGATATCACCGTCGACACGAATCATCGGCGGCACACCGGCAGACAAGTGCAGGTCAGACGCATTGTTCTTGACGGTGAAAGAAAGTAGCTGTGCGACGTCAACGGCCATTGTTTGTCCTTAAGCTTATCCTGTGATCGGATTTACCATAAACTTCGATGATGGAGTATAGCGAAGCACTAAGCGCAAAGCGTGATTAGGGTCACGGAAAACCTGACCAGGGTCCGTCGAGAGCTCGAAAATGCGGCGGAGTTGGCATCGAGAAACCCCGATGAGATCACCCTGATTGCTGTGAGCAAACGGCACAGCGTCGACGCCATCCGACGCGCCGCTGACGCCGGTCAGCGTCATTTCGGCGAGAATTTCGTGGCCGAGGGTGTCAGCAAGATCCAAACACTGACGGACCTGCCCCTGATCTGGCATTTCATCGGGGCCATCCAATCCAACAAAACTCGGGCTATCGCCACGCATTTCGACTGGGTGCATACGGTCGATCGCATCAAGATCGCACGCCGGCTGAGCGAGCAGCGGCCCGATGCATTACCGCCGCTGCAGATCTGCCTGCAGATCAATATCGACGACGAACCCCAAAAGGCTGGCGTCGGCGTAGAGGAT
>JBCAZB010000272.1:0-4373 GCA_038533315.1 Pseudomonadota bacterium
ATGTGTTGGCAGTGACATCGTGGCCCACCTCGCGGGCGTTAAACGTCAGTACATCATACCCGTTTGCAGGCGCGCTTCCTCGCTCATCATCATATGATTCCAAGGTGGATCAAAAACCAGTTCGACAGCGACGTCGGTCACTGTGGGCACGATTGCGACTTTCTGCCGGACGTCCTGAACGATGATGTCACCCATGCCGCAACCTGGTGCGGTTAGTGTCATGTCGATCTCGATTCGGCGTTCCTGGTCGTTGTCCGTCCTAATGACCTCGCAACGGTACACGAGGCCTAATTCGACGATGTCGACGGGAATTTCCGGGTCATAACAAGTCTTGAGTTGCCGCCAGATGATCTGTTCGAAATCTTCCTCGGTGATGTCGGCGGGGACCTCGGGCGGTTTGACAGGCTCTTTTCCGAGCGCATCGGCATCCACCCCGTCAATGCGAAACAGGCTGCCTTCGACATACACCGTAAAGTTACCGCCAAGCCCCTGTGTTATGTAGCCAGTGCTGCCTTTGCGTAACGTTACTGTCATACCGACAGGAATAACGACGGCAGAAACGTCGCGTTGCATTGTAAAGGGTTCGCTGTCATTCGAATACATGGTTGCCTACTCAGTCGTCGTTTGTTGTTGTCCGTCGAGAACCGCCTCAATAGCGCGCCAGGCGAGCGTCGCACACTTGATCCGCGAAGGATATTGCCGTGCTGCGCCCAGCGCTGCAATCGGTGTGTCAGAAAGCGATTCTGGAATCTCTGTATCGATATTGCTCTTAAGCATATCGATGACAGCACCAATCAACTTTCGGGAGGACTCGGTATCGAGGCCCTTCAGTAGCTCGGTCATCATTGAGGCAGAGGCCATACTGATCGCGCAACCACTCCCCTCAAACCGAATATCATCGAGCGCACCGTTCGATTGCTGCACGCAAACCCGCAGTTTGTCGCCGCATAGTGGATTGTTACCGTCGGCGCAAACGGCGTCTGCCTCAAGCTTGCCAAAATTGTACGGATCCTTTGCATGCTTCAGCACTTGATCGCGATACAAGGCCTGCAGATCGCTAACGCTCATCGAAACATTGAACGCACGGTGCCGAGCGCATCGACTAGTGCGTCGATGTCGTCGCGGTTGTTGTAAAACGCGAGCGATGCTCGCGCAGTACCCGGTACGTTGAAGCGATCCATAATGGGCATCGCGCAATGGTGTCCCGTACGCACGGCGATACCAAACTGATCGACGATAGTGCCGAGGTCATGCGGATGAACGTCGTCCATGATGAACGATGCGACGGCCGCTTTGTGCGGCGCTTGTCCGATCAAACGAATGTCACCCTGCTCGAGCAATCGCTCTTCGAGGTATTTCAACAGCAGCGTCTCGTAGCGTGCGATGTTCTGCATGCCGACGTTCTGCAGATAGTCGACAGCAGCGCCCAAGCCCACAACGCCGGCTATATTCGGTGTGCCCGCCTCAAACTTGTAGGGCAAATCGTTGAAGGTCGTGCCATCAAAGCTCACGTTCTCGATCATGTCACCACCCGCTTGCCACGGCGGCATTTGTTCGAGTAGCTCGGCACGTCCATAGAGCACGCCGACACCGGTTGGACCGACCATCTTGTGCGCGGAAAACGCAAAGAAGTCGGCGTCCAGTGCGCGCACATCGACATCGCTGTGCGGCGTCGCTTGCGCGCCGTCCACCAATACGCAGATGCCGTGTGAGCGTGCCGCCGGGACGATCTCATCAAGTGGCAATATCGTGCCGAGTGCATTGGAAACCGCGCTAATGGCCAGCATCCGGGTACGTGATGAGAGCCGACTGATCACTTGTTCTGCCAGCACCTCGCCGTTGTCTTCGACCGGAGCCACGACCAGCTTCGCGCCGGTACGCTGACACAGCAACTGCCAGGGCACGATGTTCGCGTGGTGTTCCAGGTGCGTGATCAATATTTCGTCACCGGCCTGCAACGGCTCGCCTGGAAAGCTATTGGCGACCAGATTGATCGACTCTGTCGTGCCGCTCGTAAAGATGATCTCGCGTGTGCTTGCGGCATTGATGAATTGACGGACTTTCTCACGCGCACCTTCGTACAGGTCTGTCGCACGATGGCTCAGCGTGTGCACACCACGATGCACGTTCGCGTGATCCTGTGACTCATAGCGCGCGATCGCATCGATCACGGCCTGCGGGCGTTGGGAAGACGCCGCGCTATCGAGAAACACCAGCGGCTTGCCATTGACGTCCTGATGCAACGCCGGAAAATCACTGCGCAATGCAGACATAGCCCGTGTCAGGGCGTCATCGCTTAGTGGTGCAGCCTGTGCGCTCATTCGATGATGTCCAAGGCGGTGAACTCGGGAATCTGCTGTGCAAGCAACCGCTCGGTTAACCGGCGCAAAGCCGGACCATCGTGGTCCTGCAGTACTTCGCGACAAAACGCGTAGGTCAGCAATTGCGTAGCCACCGCTTCGCTGATGCCGCGAGAGCGCAGGTAGAACAGTGCGGTCTCATCCAGTTGTCCCACCGTGGCACCGTGCGCGCATTTGACGTCGTCGGCGTAAATCTCGAGCTCGGGTTTGGTATCAATCTCAGCGTGATCGGACAACAGCAGGTTGGGGTTGGACTGCGCCGCATTGGTGCCGTCCGCGCCCACGTGCACGACGACTTTGCCGTTGAACACAGCGCGACTTTTGTCTCGCAGGATGCCGCGATAGTCTTCGTCACTTTGCGTATCGCGCGCCACGTGATCGACCCGGGTATGATTGTCAACGTGCTGCGCGTCGTCCAGCAGGTAAAGCCCGCGCATTTCGACGCTGGATTGCTCACCTTCCAACCGAACGTTCAAGTCGTTACGGACCAGCCGAGCACCGACATCCAATGTGAACGTCGAGAGTGTCGCGCTCTCGGCCAACTCGGCATCGATACGCGTCGATTGCAGTGCTTCGCCGTTTAGTTGCTGTAGACGAGAGTGTCGCAGGTTCGCATTGGCGGCCAATTGAATTTGGATGGCGGTATTGGCCATCAAATCGGTCGCATCGTGACTCGCGATAACATGTTCAGCAATAGCGATGCGCGCATTCGGCGCTAGCTCGACCCGAATCAACGATTGCGCGAGTTGGCCGTCGGTCACGAGCTGCACCAGGTGTATCGGTTCGGCGATGTCGGTATCGGCATTGGCGCTGATCACCAAATCGCTGGCGGCTATCGCCCGCGCCAGATTACTCATCGCGGCTTCGGTGCCCTCGCTGATGGGCAGCGGTCGTTGACGCATCGCCAGTTCAACGCCGGCGGGTAACTGTGTCAACGCGTCCTGCAAGAAGCCATTGACAAACACGATGGTGTATCTGGCCTCGCAACGCGCTAAATACGCCTGCGCCAACGCGTTAGCGTCAGCATCTGCTCCCGTCGTCCGGCCTGCTGCGTTGGTCGCAAAGGACGCGAACGCATCGGCGCGCGTGTATTTCCAAGCTTCATCTTTACGTCCGGGAAAGCCGCTTGCGAGGAGCGCATCCAGTGCTTCCTGTCGTTCAGCTTGCTGCCAGTCGGGCAACTCGCCACTCGTTGTCAGAGCTTGTTGCAGCGGTTGCAGGTTCATGCGGCCGCTTCCTCCAGTAGCCAGTCGTAGCCACGTTCTTCAAGTTCCAGCGCGAGCTCCTTATCGCCCGACCGGATGATGCGACCACCCGCCAGCACATGCACGTAGTCAGGCACGATGTAGGACAGCAGTCGTTGATAGTGAGTGACCATCAGGAAACTGCGCTGCTCGCTGCGCAACGCGTTGACGCCGTTCGCAACGACTTTCAATGCGTCGATATCGAGGCCGGAGTCGGTCTCGTCAAGAACGCACAGCGACGGTTCGAGCACTGCCATCTGAAAAATCTCGTTACGCTTTTTCTCGCCGCCAGAGAACCCTTCGTTGACACCGCGGTTCAAAAAACCAGGGTCCATTTCCATCAGGCGCATTTTTTCACGCGCCAGTTTCATGAAATCAACCGCGCTGATTTCTTCCTCACCGCGCGCTTCACGTACTGCATTCAATGCAGCGCGCAACAGATAGGTATTGTTCACGCCCGGAATCTCGACTGGATATTGAAAAGCCAGGAATACACCGGCGCGCGCACGCTCCTCTGGTTCAAGCTCCAGCAAGTCCTCGCCATTGAACGTGACGTCGCCACCGGTGACGGTGTAGTTGTCGCGACCTGCGAGGACGTTTGCGAGCGTGCTCTTGCCGGATCCATTCGGTCCCATGATGGCGTGCACTTCGCCCGGCCGGATAGACAGTGATAAGCCCTTCAGGATCGGCGTTTCACCGACACTGGCTTGCAGGTTGTTAATTTCGATTAGTGTTGCGTGACTCATCCTACTGCCCCTTCCAGGCTGAC
>JBCAZB010000273.1:0-4359 GCA_038533315.1 Pseudomonadota bacterium
TGCGCGCCGGTCGGGGCCGCTTCAATGCGAAAGGTTCGTTCAGCGAGGTTTTGCAAGCTCAGGTTGTAGTAGGTTTCTCCACCACCTTTAGGCGCGGATAGCAGTGCCGAGCCCGCGAGCACCGTCGTGATGGCGGTGCCAGCACGATCCTGATCGTAACGACCGTTCTCGGTGTAGAACCGCTCCATGAATTGCGCGAGTTCCAACACCACGGCTTGCCCATCAGCACGGTGCGCTTTGCGAACACTTTCCTGATAACTCGGAATGACGATCGCCGATAGAATGCCGACGATGGTCACCACCGTCAGTAACTCTATTAGGGACATGCCCGATTGCCGCTTACTCATTGATCAGTTGCTCCCATGATAGTCGGCCATCCAGCGTGTTGTTTGTCACATCGATCGCACGTTTTTCAATACTACCGGTACTACCCGGTGTGTACTGTCGGTCGCCAAGAATTGATGACTGCCACGGCAAGCCTTCGTTCGGGTTGAACTTCTCACCGCCTGGCGCAAACGTCAACGGATTACCATCAGCGTCGGTCAGGTTGTTATCGGCGACCACATCTCCATTGGTGATCAACTCATCGCCATTCAGATCGAAAAGTGGGATCTCTGGGCGGCTGCCGTCACAAATGTCGACGGACATCAGCCAACCGCCGCCACCGATCACACATGGATCGGTCGCACTCGGCACGATGGTATTGAAGAACAAGGCGCTGCCACGGACGAGTGGGTTAGAGACTGTGCGTTCACCGGTGTCCGGGAAGTCCATCAACCAGCCAAACTCACTCGTTGGGTCCATCGGGAAGTTAGACGGGATACGCACTGCCGTCGTGTCGTATGTTAACGCGGGATCGTTTGCGAACTGCTCGAGCAGGTCGTCACGATCGAGCTCTTCCACGCCACGGTCCCAGATACCGTAGAACGTCTGCTGATCGACTGACGATTTGTCGCCTTCAGTGATGTATTGACCGGTACCGAACAAGACCATAACGTCAGGTGAAACACTGTTGTCATACGGGCAACGTGCCAGAACCGGACGACTTGTGATCGGCTGCGGATTATTGGACGCATCCGTTGCTGTGAACAGCGGCTCCGGCGTAGCACCACCGCGGTAGTCTGAACGCCATTGGCTGGTGTTGGCGCTACTGACATCGAACGCCCACATGTTGCCCTGGAGGTCGCCAGCGTAGATGCGGTCTGGCACACGATCGTTGTCGAGATCCGCGAGTTGCGGTGAGCTCAAACCGTTGTTGGCCCCCGGCAACGTGATCTTGATGTAGTCCGAACCAAGCGTCCAAACGCGATCCAATCCGCCATCCAGGAACACGATAAACAGGGCGGCCTGACCGCTGCCTGGGTTGTTATAGCCGTTACCGAAAATGGCGGCCCACCGACCATTGGCCATTAGAGCGATTGTCGGCTCGCTGAACGCGGCACCCAGATCGGGGTCGTCGTCACTGGTGAATTCCCACATGACAAAATCGGCCGCGTTGGCTTCCGTCATGGCCGTAGGATCGGTCACGTCTAATGCGAAATAACCGGCACCGCCGTTGCGAAGGCCACCAACCAGAATCGTGTGCCAATCCGGGCCGAAGCCGTCGACGGTCGGTACGTAGGCGTCAGTGACGACCGGTGTCAGATCCACGAAATAGCGGTGTGCATAGTTTTGCTGTGCAAGGGCGTGCAAGCCTTCACCGCTAACGTCGCTGAACAACGCGTTCGGTACAAAGCCCATAAACTCGGCGCCCGAGTCAGCGGAACCGGTGTCCGCCCAGATGCCGTGCAACATCCCATCGTTTGCGCCAACGTAAACCGCTTCCCGTCGACTTGCAGCGGGACCCGACTCAAAGGTGGAGTACGCATCGGTGCCGGTTGGGAACGGAGCGGCATCCGGCCAGTTGCTGATCGGTCGACCGACGAGCACCGGGCCAGAGTGAACAATGTCACCCAAGACGGTGCGTGACGAACGTTCGCGCAATTCGGTTTCGCTTTCGTTGCTGCGATCACCGCGCAGGTAATCGAGGATGTCTTGCCCGGTAAACCCGGCGGGCAGGTCGGTATTGAGATCTGCCTGCTGCTCCGCGGTCAGGGCAGGTAACTTATTGAACGGAATACCACCGTTGGCGGGATCATACGTGACGATTTGGCGAGCACTTGCCGCCGGAATAAGGTCCGCGGCATCCCACGATGCGGTGCCGCTGACGTCGCCGGTAATCGGATCCAACGCAGAGGCGGTTAGGAAGCCGCTCCATTCTTCAGAGTCGAGCTTGGCCTGGTAGACGAGGCTGTCGCTACTCAGCAAGCCGGTGTTGAAGGTCACCGCCGCGGCCGTACCTTCTGTTTCCAGTACCGCCGCCAAAACATCCTGCATCTGTGTTGCGATTTCTGTCGGTGATGAAGCGTTCAGCAGTTCACCGCGGCCGTTGATCGTTGCGTGGTAGATGTCATCGACTTGTGTGCGCGTAAAGCTCGTACTCGGTTCAAGCCATGTCGGCGGATTATCGAATGCGTCCTGGCGCGTGAAGTGTGTGACACCAAAGATTTCACCGACCGTGTTCAACGTGACACCGTAGGTGACCATGTGCAGATCGGGGTTACAGTCCAACAGCGGGTTCGGTGTACCGGCACAGGCGGCGGGCGTCGGCACGAGGCCCGGCGTCAATCCGGCCGGTGCATCAAGGTTCAAATAGTATTCCATGGCCGCGTCAGCGATGGTGTTCGCAAAGGCGTCCTCGTAGGGCACGCCTTGCCCACCGTCGGCATTGCCAACCGCGATCCCATTCGTATTGGCGAAACCGTCGGTAAACAGAATGCCGAAGTTCTTCTGGCACGCCTCGATGATGGGTCGATTTGCATCGCTACGTTCGAACTGTCGACCCATGTAATCGATCACCTGTCGGGTTGGCGTGCCACCAGTACCGCGCGCTGTGAAAATTTCATCGAGGAAGGCATCACTGTCCGTCGTCAGGCTGACCATGTCGACGTTCTGGCGATTGTTGAACAAGAAACGGCCGGCGCGTACACCGGTGATTTCGCTGAACGCTTGCGAGACGCCACCGCGCATCGCCTGGTGACGTTTCCGATAATAAGTAAACCAGTTCGCAAAGTTCTGAATTTCTTCTGCGTAGGTTCTGCCACTCGGGAAGGTGCGGCCATCGTTACGAATTTCTACGCGGGTCAAACAGCGTCCATCTGGCCCAATGGTATCGACGCCACTACCAAAACCACCGAAGAACAGGGCAGAATTTTCGCGGTAAACGCGATAGACCGCGGGGTCAGGTGTTGCGCAGTCAAACGGAGTGAATGTGCCGGTGAAGATATCCCCGACAAAACCATTGCCGACATCGACCGGTACGAAGTAGGTTGCCGGATAGTATTCCCAGCCGTCGTATATCCCATTCGGACCTGTATTGACGGTGCCGTCGTTGAAACGCATCCCTTCGAACACGACAAACATGCGTGAGATGTCTACTGTTTCCCGCGGCACAGTTTGTGTGAGGTCAATCGTAAATGTGGCCGCGTCGGCGACAGGGTCCCACGGTGCTGCTGTCGGATTCGAATCCGTGAAGGTACGCAGTCCTGTTGAGACCCACGGCTCGTAAGTCAGATTGTGGTCGTAGTACGCGCGGTTGTAGGTCGCACTCTTGGCAAATGCGTGCTCCGGCACCGGCGGCAATGGCCAGAATGTACCGTTAAAGGTCATCGTCGAACCTGCCTGATCAGCGGGGTCGAAGCCATTCGGAAAGTTGTAGGCGTAGCGCTGGCCGCCGTTAAAACGGAACGAGCCATCGAGATTCAGGAACGTTTCGTTCGTGCGATCCCACCAAGGCAGACCGTCCCGCGTTGGCAACAGAATTTCCCAGTCCATACTACCGGAGTCATCGATTGCCATAATGACATTGGGTTCGACCGAGTCCGAAAGGAACAACGGTGACTGTGCGATGACCCCCGGGTTAGCCTGGGCGAAAGCCGGGGTCGCGCTCAACGCAGCAAGCAAAGCGCCTGCACACGAAGAGGTCAGCAATTTAGAAAATTTCATAGCGTTTATGCCTGTAGGAGCTAACGGATTAGCTGAAACCTAGAATCGTTTTGCGTAGTTGGATCTCAGTACGACCTGCGACGTATCTGATAGTCCTGTGCCACGACTGTGAATCTTGAAAACAAAAATATCGCCCGCGCCGCTACTGACGCCGTAGCCGCCACTCAAATTAATCGATGTATTTACCGATTCATCGACCGTGCCGCGAATCTCGATGATATAACGTGGTTCGCTGGCAACCTTGCCAATAGCACCAAAGGTGCCCCCGTCGAAGGCACGAGCATCGGCCGGCCAGTTGGAATACACATTCGGTGC
>JBCAZB010000274.1:0-4335 GCA_038533315.1 Pseudomonadota bacterium
CATGATTGGATTAGTAATCGTTTGTATCGTCTCAAGTAGTTCATCACCACTGGCGGGCTTGAACAGATAGGCGTCAGCACCGGCAGACAGGCAAGCCTCTCGCTCGTCGAGGGCGCCGCTTAGCATGCAAACAGGAGTACCGGCACTGGCAAGCTGGCTGGCCCTGAGCTGCTTCAGGGCATCGAGTCCGGATTCCCCCGCCAAGTGTAAATCGAGAATGATGGCGTCTGGCGTATGGCTTGTCAGATGGTCCAGCATATCTCCGGCAGACGAGAAACACGTTGCTGTATGCCCGGCAATCTTCAGGCGTGCCGCAAGCACGTCGAGAATGCGCGTATCGTCATCACACACCACACAGTTCAAGGAATGACTGAGTGATTTCCTGAGGCTACGACTGGGGCCCAGCGTTGCTGGTGCCTGTGCTCTCAGAGACCCTAACTGACGCTTTAGCTCGTTAATGGACCCTAGTTGTGAGGCGGCGTCGTCCGCCGCATAGAAGTCTTTGGTCGCAGATGCAGTTTCCCTGATCGCCCAAACCTCAAGCCACGCGCGCGCCCATCGTTTTGTCACGTCGAAACCGCCGCGGATCGCACATTCGTTGGGCCACTCTGCCTCAATTGGATGTCGTGTGCCGATCGATACGCGGGGGTGGTCACTCGTTTGCAGCACAAAACTGAAGACCGCGCCGGCACCGGGCTCGCTGTCGAGAGACAATTCGCTATTCATGGATTTCAGGTAGCCAGCAGAAATGGCGAGACCCAACCCAGACCCGTTCGGCCGCTCGTTGCGATCATCATCGGCGCCGCGAAAGAACGGTTGAAAAATATCGTCCTGGAGATTCTTGGCAATGCCACGACCGTTGTCGCCGACACTGAATCGAACACCGACGGACGTGTTTTCAGCAAGCAGCCAAACCTGTGTCGCCTCAGCGTGCTGCAGCGCGTTATTCAATAGATTAACGAGTACCTGACGTAATCGGTCAGGCTCGCCCTGCAACTCGGCTGTGACGTCCGGCATCGCGCCAATGAATAGTGTCACCCGCCGTGCCAAGGCTAACGGATAGGTGATTGCACGGACGGCCTCAAGCACGTCCTCGACAGCAAATAACTCCGCCTTGCGCCGGACTTGTGCGGCATCACTGCGCGCCAGACTTAACACGTCGTTAAGAAGCAGCAACAAAGACTGCGTGCTTGCCTGGATGTTGCTTGGCCAGTGACGATCTGGCGAATCCCGTAGCTTTTCTTCCAAAACCTCGGCGGACAGCGCAATACTGGTCAGAGGCGTCCGCAACTCGTGACTCATCGAGCCAAGAAACCGTGTCGTTGCGTTGCGTGCGTCACGCGCTTCACGTTCGGCAACCTGTGCCGCGCGCAATGCGTTCTTCAGTTCCTGTTCTTTACGTTTTCTCTGCGCAATAAATCCGAGCGCTGCGTAGGAAACGACCAGTGTGGCACCGAGCAGGTTGGCCAGCGACATCGGATGAGAGAATACGGGCAGCTGTCGATACTGCAGCCAGCTGAACACGATGGCGGCGAGGGTGATCGGGGTCCAGAACAGAATATGGCTGCGACTGCCAAGCAGGGCGCCAATGGCCGGTACAATCAAATACCAAACGATGCCGATGTTGGGCTCGTCACTCGCGGAATATAGCAACAGGGTTTGGTAGCACAACAGCATCGCAATCACCGCGTGCAACGTGATTGTGCGTTTCAGGCCGCGGCGGAAAAAAAACAGGCTGATCGCGCAGGCCGCAAATGCGGCTAACGGTAGGGCTGTCGTGAAATCTCCGACGGCAAGCGCGACGATGAGCACGACGACGGGCGTCGTTAACATGATAGTGCGAAAACTGTTCCAGTCGTCGCGTGTTTCCTTACTGTCGGGTGCTTGTGTGACCACCAGACTCATCCCTGTTTCGACCATACACCAACCACGCCGACTAAAAAATGACGTGGGTTAGTGGAGTTTATGATCGCGGACTTCCAACTCCTGTGCCTACCATGTCACATCGGTCGGGAAAAAACACCTGTAAAGCTATGAATTTGCGTGTCCTGGGCCATTCGAGAGCCTGGCTTGAGCAGCATTTGCGCGATACCCGTTACGGTATGGCCTGCCAATTCGGGAAAGTAGTTTGACCGGGCGATGATTGCCCATGCCTGTATTGTTGTTGCATCGCGCCCTACCGACTACCGCAGGCCTGCGCTTTTGCCTGTTGTCGATGGGTGGCGAGTAGCCGCTCTGCCAACTTGCGTTCCGCGGGTGTCAGCGCCTGATACTTGCGCTCATATGGCCAGCCATAGCCCCAGCGATACCAGCTATAGAAATAGGGGCTGCCACCGACACGCACGCCCTCATACATGAGGTTAGCGAGTGCCGTGTTGCCGGTCTTGTTCGCTACACACGTTCCAAGTGCCTCGTCGGCAGCCTCTCTTTGCGCCTTGGTGCCGCCTTGCCAATACGCGATGTCGTGTTGGTAGCAGCATGCGCACCAGTCGGATTCGGAAATCGGCGACGCATCTGGAAACAAAGAGCACCCGTCGCTGGTAAATGGCTTGAGAGTCGCTTCAGTTTTGCAGCCAGCGAGCCATGCAGTGACAACGATCGCGCTGAACATCGCCGCATTGCGCCACCAAGAGTGTCGCCGTGTTCCGTGTCTCATACTGGCTATTCCGCGGTCAGTTTTGTTGGCGCGGCGGCAGCCCAGTGTGCTGGGTCGCGATTCGATTTTTCTTAAGCCGTTTCTGGTGGGCTTTGGCAGAATTCTTGCGCCGATGAGCCTGGTACTGTTTGGTTGGGTCGTGTGCTGGAACCAGCTGGTTGTCGCGCTCCCCGATCAGATCGCGACGTCCCAGCCGGATCAGTGCGTCTCGGATGACGGGCCAATTGTCTGGGTCGTGATAACGCAATAGTGCCTTGTGCAGTTTTCGTTGCTCGGGGGTCTTGATCACCTCAACGCCATCGCTTTTGTAACCCACCTTCGCGAGCGGGTTTTTTCCAGAGTGGTACATAGCCGTCGCCGTCGCCATCGGCGAAGGGTAAAACGCTTGTACCTGATCTGCACGAAACCCGTTGGCTTTCAGCCACAATGCCAGATTGATCATGTCTTCATCGGTCGTGCCAGGGTGAGCCGCGATAAAGTAGGGAATCAGGTACTGCTCTTTGCCTGCTTCCCGCGTGAACTGCTCGAACATTTCCTTGAATCGATCGTAGGTGCCGATGCCTGGCTTCATCATCTTGTCGAGCGGTCCGCGTTCGGTATGTTCCGGTGCGATCTTCAGATAGCCGCCGACATGATGCGTCACCAGTTCCTTAACGTATTCGGGATCTTCGACCGCCAGGTCATATCGAAGACCTGAGGCGATCAGTATTTTTTTCACGCCGGGTAAGTCACGCGCTTTTCGATAGAGTTGCGTTAACGCACTGTGATCGGTGTTCAGATTCGGACAGATACCGGGAAAGACACAACTGGGTTTGCGGCACGCGGCCTCTATTTCAGGGCTCTTGCAGGCAAGCCGATACATGTTGGCGGTCGGCCCGCCGAGGTCTGAGATGACGCCGGTAAAGCCTGGCACCTTCTCGCGAATATCTTCCACCTCCTTAAGAATCGATTCTTCGGAGCGATTCTGAATGATGCGGCCCTCGTGCTCGGTGATGGAGCAGAAAGTACAACCGCCAAAACAACCGCGCATGATGTTGACGGAAAACCGGATCATCTCATAGGCGGGAATCTTCGCATCGCCATAGGTGGGGTGGGGTACGCGCTGGAACGGCTGGTCGAACACGTAATCCATTTCTTCGGTGGTCAGCGGAATCGGCGGTGGTGTTAGCCAGACGTCATGATCGCCATGGGCTTGTACGAGGGCACGGGCATTCCCGGGGTTCGTTTCAAGGTGCAGTACGCGATTCGCTTGGGCATAGAGCACCGCGTCGTTGCGGACTTTCTCAAACGACGGTAATCGAATAACGGTGCGGTGCCGATTGCGTCGGGCATCCGGCACGAAGCGAAGTGGCGCGCTAGCCGTATCGCTATCGTCTTCGGTCGACGCAGCCGACCGTTCAATTTCGCAATTACGAGCGTCTGTTGTGCTGACATAGGGATTGACGATGTGATCGATCTTGCCAGGGCGGTCGACGCGCGTTGAATCGATTTCCCACCAGCCTGCCGGCGTATCTCTGCGGATGAATGCACAACCTCGCACGTCCATCATCGTCGCGACGTTTTCTCCTCGTGCGAACCGGTGCGAAATTTCGACGAGCGCGCGCTCCGCGTTGCCGTATAACAGGATATCCGCCGTTGCATCGACCAGGATCGAGCGCCGCACCGACTCCTGCCAATAG
>JBCAZB010000275.1:0-4280 GCA_038533315.1 Pseudomonadota bacterium
ATCTGGCTGAGTTGATCGCGGCCGTACCGGAACCTGCGGATCCATTGGCGTCAGAAACCTAACGATGGCGATGGCATCGGCATCGCCGTTGTTCCCCGGCCCGGCTACACGTCGCGCGCTCGAACGATTTCAACTGGCTGGCCAACATGTCGTCGATCATCCGCTGCGCGCCGCTAATCCCAGTCGTCGGCGGGGCGATGGCATCGAGTTTCGACAGTTTCGTCCGTACCAACAGGGTGATGATGTCAGGCGTATCGACTGGCGGCTGTACGCACGCTCGGATCGGTTGTATGTGCGAGAGTCCGATCAGGATAGTCGTCTGTCGGTCGTGTTTGCGGTTGATACCAGCGCGTCGATGGGTCTTACAGATGCGGACGGACAAGCTCGATTGCACTGTGCGCGGCGCTACGTTGCGGCTTTGGGCTGGCTAGCAATGAGACGCCAACAGGATTTCTCGCTGTATTCGCTGAGTGACCGTCCTACGCAATTGCTGGAGGCGGGCAGCGGTCGGGTGCATTATCAGCGTTTGCTCGCGCGTCTGGCGGACTTAAAGAGTGACGGTCAATGGCAAACTGCCGCGCTAGAGCGGAGTCTGCGTTTGTTTCCGGACCGGTCTTTGGTGGTTGTGATCAGCGACTTCTTCGCCGAGGCTGACGAACAACGCGCTGCGCTTCGTACGCTGCTGCAGCATGCGCATATCGCCTATGGCTTGCAAATTGTGCTACCGACAGAAATGGATTGGTCAATGCGCGGTCAAAGTGACGTGATTGATGTCGAGACAGGAGAACGCATCCGGGTCGACGGGCGCGTGTATCGACAACAATACCGACAACAAATGCGTCGGTTGCTGGACGATATCGCGTCACAGAACCTTGGTATGGGTGTGCGGTTTTGTCGTGTGCAGACCGACACCGATCTGCAAGATGGGTTGACGGCGCTATTGCGCCCGGATATGCCAGCGCAGCGTCGCCTGCTAGCCGAGGTCGTATCGACATGAGTCGCTTCTGGATCAGTCTGGGTGTCGTGGTGTTGGCCGGCACTTTCGTCTGGTTGCTGCATCGACTGCGACGCAAAGCCAAGCAAACTGTGTCGGTCGCGACGCTCGCGCCGTTCGCAGAGGCGACGCGCGTGCGCAGGCATCTGGCCGCTGTCGAGCAGCCCGCGTTACTGGCTACGCGCCTCTTCTTGTTAGCGACGCTGGCTTGGCTGACGTGGATGCCAGCGGGGCATGATGATGCGATCACTGGTGATCGCATTCTCGCGGTCACACCGGGCACGCCGTCGGCCGCTTTCGCTGATTTCCTGCCGGATGTCGATCGTGCCGTCTGGCTGACGCAGTCGTTGCCGCCGATAGTCGATACAGCAACGCAGCTCCCAGATGAAGATAGTCTGGCAGCCTTGATCTCACTCGACCAACAACTCGCGCCGTCGGCGGCGCTGACGGTCGTCGGTCATTGGTCTGCGCACGAGTGGCCCGTCGCAGCACCGCAATGGACGCGACCTATCGAATTTGTTGGCGCAGACACGTCCACTGCCGTCGCGTTCGATCGGCCCAATGCCATCTACCTTGTCGGTTTTTCGACACCCGCATCAGCCGGGTTGCGGGAAGTTGTGAATCAATGGCTGACCTATCCTCTGGCGGGAGAGCCAGTTGCTGTTCGGTCCCAGTCGACATTTCCCGATACCGGTGAGACTGGTATTTGGGTGATCGTCGACGCTTCGGTCAGTGTGCCACCGTCGCGAGATTGGGCGGCGCTTTTGGTCGTAGATGGCGCCACCGGTACCGACGCTTTGACAGCGGAGGTGTTATGGAATCGCATGACCGCGACTCTGATGCGCGAGCCACCTAGATTGTCGACGGTTACAACCAAGGGATTGACGACGGCGTCGGTGTTACCGGGACGCAAGACACCTGACTCACCAGACGTACCGATTGTCTGGTTAGCGCTCACGGCTGCATTGTTTATTTTGGAGCGCTTGTTATCAGCGGCGAGGCCAAAGCCGTGAGCCGCCAATTGAAAACGCTGGCAACTCTGGCGCGCGGTGAGCAACGACGCCGCGCCTTCGCGCCTGCGCTGTCCGCTGGATTAGTGGTTTTCCTGAAGTTGTACTACTGGACAGATCAACCGTTGGTCAACCGCGCAGCGGTCTCGGCCGGTGTCGCGTTGGTTGTTTTCTTGTGCTGGAGTATCGTGCGCTGGCGAAGTCGGGCGACGCCAGCGCGTATGGCGGCGCATCTCGATCGCTGTTATCCGGAGCTAGAAGAAAGCACAGCACTGCTACAGCGTCCGCCAAGCAAGCTCACGGCTATTGCGCAATTGCAGTATGCGCGTGCCGAGCAGCGCCTGGCATCACTGGCCGAGCAAGAGGATTTGCTGGCGCCATTTCGACGCGCCACACCGCGAACTTGGGGCTGGTCGCTGTTGCTCGCAGCAATAGTCGGTCAAGGACTCGCCTGGTCGTCATTGCCAAGCCGGCAAATGGCGCCGGTGCAGGCGGATGTAATGACGCCGGGAAGCGTCAAAGAGATTCAATTCGAAGTTGAGCCGCCGGCTTACACTGGCATTGCGCCATATCGTCTGACGGAGCCATCGGTCAGTGTGCCGGAAGGTTCACGGGTGCGGGTCACGCTGGCGTTAGATGCAGCGGCGAATCGCGTCGTATTGCGGTCCGACGAGACTGAGGTGGCGATGTTTCCGGCCGACGGCGGACTATGGCAAAGCCGATGGCAAACAGCGACTGCGATGCAATATCGTGTCGATGCGGACGCAGCATCAATGCGGTTCGCCGATCAGCGCCGGTCGCAGTTGATCGACATCGTACTGGATGAGCCGCCGAGCGTACAGTGGATCACGCCCGAGGATCGACTGGTTTTTCTCGACGATGAAACACCAACCCGCTTACCTGTGACGCTTGTCGCCAGCGACGATTTCGCTGTCGCGGACCTCAAGCTTCAGGTCATTCGCAGTGCCGGCGAGGGCGAGCAGGTGACGTTTGAGCAGAGCGAGATCGATTGGAGTGATGCACTGGTCGATAGTGGGCCGTCGACACCGATCGACAAGGTGATCGATCTCGCGGCGCTCGGCGCCGCCCCCGGTGAGGAGCTATACCTGTCCGTCGTTGCGATCGATAACAGGAGCTTGGGTGGGCAGCGCGGAGAATCGAGTACGATGATCGTACGCTGGCGCACCGACCCAACCGTTGCCGATATCGCATTGGACAATGCGGTAATCCAGGTCATGCCTGAGTACTTTCGTTCGCAGCGTCAGGTCATTATAGACAGCGAGGCGTTGTTCGCGGCACAGCCCGAGTTGTCGGCGCAGGAGTATAATGCGCGTGCCCAGCTTTTGGCGAATGACCAAAAAGCACTCAGACTTCGTTACGGGCGTTTTCTCGGAGAAGAACAATCGGGTGATCCGGTCGCCGGTCTTGCCGACGCATCGGGGCATTACGTGGGTGATGGTCACAACCATGCACAAGATGAGTTTGCCGCGCTAACGCCCGAAGAACGATTCGGTGACGCGGCATCTGCAATCGGTGCCAACGCGCACACCCACGATCAGGAAGAGCAAGCCACGCTTTTCGATCCTGAGACACGAGGGTTGCTAACCACTGCGCTTCGCGCGATGTGGGCGTCGGAGGGGCAATTGCGACAGTACCGACCGGGCGCTGCATTGCCGCATCAATATCGTGCGCTGGCATTTCTAAAGCGCGTTCAAAATCGCTCACGCGTATTCGCACGTCGTGTCGGCGTCAGCATCACGCCACCCGATGCGAGTAAGCGGTTGACGGGAGAACTCGATGACGTCGAGCCTGTTCTATGGCGTTCGCCTGACAATGCCGACATCGCGATTGCGCCGCTAGCTCGCGCCATTGAAACGCTGCGAGTAATGACACCGTCGAATGCACCTCAGGCGATCAAGCTTGTTGACGACTGGCTAGTCTTACTCAGCGCGGAGCCGGTCGCCGATGGCGACTGGCGGCGCGACGTTCTGCGTTTGCAAGCGACGATGCGAGAGTGGCGATCAAATCCCGACTGCAGCGATTGTCGTCAGCGTCTCTTGTCACTTTGGGAGGCTTGGGTGCCGGCGCAGCAGGCTATGCCGAGTCGAGGTATGAAGCGACCAACGTTGTTTGAGCCGGCGTCATGACGTCAGGCGTATTCGAGGCCGGGTTGGCGCAATTTGTAGCGGTGCCCTGGTATGCCGCGCTAGTCGTGACTCTGCTGCTCGCGAGCGTGATAGCGCTTGCGTTAAATGTGCGTCGTGCGGTGACATGGT
>JBCAZB010000276.1:0-4275 GCA_038533315.1 Pseudomonadota bacterium
GGTGCTAACCCGAAAGCGATCGTCAAATATGACTTCGAAACCGGTCCGGTCGGCTGGACGGTTATTCACTCAGAAGACATCGCACGCTTGGGTCAGGCAACCGGCGCTGCGGGCGCAACCGTCCGCCAGACGCGTCAAACAACGTTGTACGCTGAGACCAATATCGCTGAAGGCGTCAAGCTGGAGATCGGTGGCATCATCTCTGCACCTGAGCGGATCGATGAAATTTATGATCGTTTCGACGACGGCAATATCTTCGTCGATCAGATCGACTTCGAAGACACGCTGGGGCTGAAAGCCAAGCTGTCGTTCCCGCTCTTCGGTACTCTGTCTTATGTTGCGGGTGAATACGCTGGCCTTGTCGCCGAGGGCGGTAACGCACTACGTGAGTTTGGTACACGTTTGCCTTACAGCGGTCTCGGTAACAAACAGGTATTCGAAGCAGGTTCGATGATCAACTTCGGCAACTGGATGGCGTTCCCGAGGGTCTTCTACCGTGACAACCTCGTGCATGCGAACCCGTTCGTCGAGAGCTCTATTCAGGCTGGCGGTGTTCTCAATCCAGGCATTCTGCCGCGTGATCGGGACAGCGATCCGTTTGCCGTACTCGACAACCGTGAAGCTCGGGCTGCTGAGTTGTTTATCACCTATGATCCGACCGGTGCGACACCGTTCTACCAGTGGGATAACGACTGGCGTGAGGACGCTGGATTTGCCTTCAACGTCGGCGCGAACTACACGAGCTACCCGACACCGACGGACGCTAACTTGTTCTTCTTCCCGGAGGCAAGCACCAACGCTTCGTTCGGTCGTGGATTGCCCGCCGAGGATGTCTGGACGGTTTCCAGCCGTATGGTATTCAACCCAAGCCCTACGTCACGCTACATTGCTACGGTTATTCGTGGCTTCAATCAGTCGACGGGTGATCCGGAAGGTGGCACACGTGACTATTACGAGCTTCACGGCAAAGCGGTTTGGCACGGTAAGCACGTACTCTCTACGTACTTCAAGAAAGATGCGTGGGGTCCCTACGACTTCCATCGCCAGTTCAATGTGACGTTCCCTGAGCAATATAAGCTCGACTACACCATGATTCTTGACCAAGGTCTGGACGAGCGTTTCGCGACACAAATTGGTATTCGTGGCTTGTTGCGAACCAATGACGAAAACTCACCGGATGACGAGTTCCTGAATGGTGACAACGACTACATTTTCCAGGTCGTTGCCTATTTCACGCTGAACTTCTGATCGGGAAGGTATGATGATGAGGACACAACTAATGCAATCTCTAGCACACTTCCCCGATGCGTCTCGCAGAGCAAAGCGGGCGATGATCGCGGGCTTCGCGGTAGCCACCATGACCATTCTCGGCTGCGGTAGCGGCGCCGAGCCGGACGAGAATGATGGCACCTTGTTCAACCAGGTATTCCTGCCGACAGATACGCTGCTCAACCTGGCGTGCGCAGACGTAGGCTTATATTTGGAGACCTGTGTACTCGGTGACCCAGAGAACCCGTTTATCACGGTGTCGATTCCTGAGTTTGATCCGAACAACCCGGATGGCCGCACCAAGTTCGATCTGGCGGCGGAGTTGCCGGCCGGGCCAACGGGCGCCAAGGCGCGCTTTTATCTGTGGGCAACAGCGCTTGCCAGACGGCCTTCCGGTGAAAATCAATATTTCACTGCGCTCGCGCTGCACGAGTTGTTCGATGCCAACAGCGATCCGCTGATCCAGACTCAGGCCCTGCGTGCGTATCGTTCGGTATTGGATCACTTCTTCGATTCGGTGGTGTTCTTTAGCTGTTGCGCGGACCTGGATCCGGATGGCAATCCCATTCCTTTCTCTGTGCGTCTGGCCGAATTGACAGCGGATAACATCTACCGTACCGGCGCGACCGGTTTCGCGCGGCTGGTACCCGGTAACGAATTGTTGGCATTGTCGCAGTTAGCGGAATGGGGCTACACGTACCGGCCTGCGACCCCGCCGGACTTTACCGACGGTCTCGTGTTTGGGCCGGGCGACTAGTCGCCCGAGCTTGAGTGAGTCGCGTATGAGCCTGCCGACTCGCTTACTTTTGGGGCTTGGTCTGTACGTATGTCTGGTGGGGGCGGCGCGTACGGATCAGGCCCCGTCTCATGTCAGCGTGGAACAGACCGAGTCCGGTTGGCAGCTACGCCGAGACGGTGAGGTCTATATTGTAAACGGCGCGGGCGGCGATCAATCGCTACAAGCGCTGAAAGATGCGGGCGGTAACTCGATCCGTCTTTGGGATTTCGCAGATGCTGGTCCGATCATGGATGAAGCCCATCGACTCGGGCTGACTGTGACCCTTGGCATCTGGCTCGGCCACGAGCGTCACGGCTTCGATTACCGCGACGAAGCGCAACTAGCGGTGCAACTCGAGCGTGTGCGCGAGGCTGTCATCACCTATCGCGATCATCCAGCGTTGCTCATCTGGGGGCTGGGCAACGAAATGGAAGGCTTTGCCGATGGTGACAATCCGGCAATCTGGCAAGCGGTTAATGATGCCGCGAAGCTCGTCAAGTCACTCGATCCGCATCACCCGACAATGACGGTGACGGCGGACATCGGTGGCGAACGCGTACGATTCGTGCACGAGGTCTGCGATGCCATCGATATCCATGGCATTAACTCTTACGGTGGTGCGCCATCCTTGCCTGCTCGGCTTGAGCAAGCGGGTGCCCGCAAGCCCTATTTGGTCACCGAGTTTGGGTCTAACGGCGCCTGGGAAGTACCGCTGACCGACTGGGGTGCACCAATCGAGCCAACGAGCGGTGAAAAGGCGGCGTCTTATGCAGCCGCCTACCGAGCCAATGAGGCGACTAGCGACAGCGATTCACTCGGTAGTTACGCGTTTACCTGGGGCTCCAAGATTGAGATTACCGATACCTGGATGGGCATGTTCCTGCGTGATGGCAGCCGGCTCGCAGCTGTCGATACGATGCAAGAACTCTGGTCGGGTCAACCGCCCGATAACCGAGCTCCGGCACTCTCGGCTCTGGATCTCGGTGATAGCAATCGCTTTCAGCCTGGCGAGGTTATCATCGCACGTACCTCAGCCAGCGATCCCGACGACGATACGGCGACGGTAGATTGGCGGTTGTTGCCGGAGTCAGGTGAGTTAGTCACCGGTGGGGACGCGAGGCCAATACCCCCGCCCATCGAAGTCTCGATCAACGCGTCGACGGCGGGGACTGCCAAGATCGAGTTGCCCGACACTCCTGGCAATTATCGATTGTATGCGACAGCGTACGACGGTCGGGGCAATGCGGCGACGGCGAATGCGCCGTTGCAAGTAATCGGTGAGCCACGCACCTATTTTCCGCTATCGGTCTACCACGAAGACCTGGCGGGTATGCCGTGGGTACCGTCCGGATGGATGGGTGAGACCGATGCGCTCACGTTGGCGGATAGCAGTGCCGCTTACGATGGCGATCGCGCGATGCAGATCCGTTTCACGGGTCGCGCTTGGGCTGGTATCGCGTGGCAGCACCCGGCAAACGACTGGGGTACTCAGCCTGGCGGCTTCGATTTAACCGGCGCCAAGCGACTCGAGCTCTGGGCGCGCGGCGAGTATGGCGGCGAGCAAGTGACGTTCGGTGTGGGGTTGCTGGAAGACGATGTCGCGTATCCCGACTCCGGCAAACGACAAACCAAATCGATTGAGCTCAGCGATCAGTGGCAACGCTATGAGGTGTCGTTGCGCGGTCTCGATCTGTCGCGCATCAAAACCGGTTTTGTCGTTACGCTGACTGGCCGACAAACCGCCGTGACAATTTACCTCGACAAGATTCGATTTACTCGCTAACCGGACCGGTCGACTCCCGGATTTGCAGGTCAGCAGGGATCGTCTCGAGCACGGTCCGCTCGCCGTTGATGTTGCCGGTCAGCATCGTGACCGCGGACTCAGCCATTCGCGCCAATGGTTGGCGCACCGTAGTCAGATTCGGATCCAGTTGCCGAGCCAGGATGATGTCATCAAACCCGGCGACAGATAGGTCTTGCGGTACGCTGAGCCCCAATTTTCCAGCGGTGCGCAGAATACCGGCAGCCATGTCATCGTTGGCCGCAAAAATTGCGGTCGGGCGACGCTTGCGCTCCAGCAGCGCACGCGCCTGAGCCGCGCCGGTGGCGAACGAGTTATCGCCGTCGCGAACAAAGCGCGTATCGACGTTGAGCCCATTACGTTGCATACCGGCGACGAATCCATGAAAACGATGACTGACGGCTTCGTGATCAGGATCACCCTTGAT
>JBCAZB010000277.1:0-4274 GCA_038533315.1 Pseudomonadota bacterium
ATGTCTGCGACTTGCCGATATCCCGGTTCTCCGGTGTCACGACAAAAAAACCGGCGTCGGTGAGCCGTTCGATCAAGGGTGGCGGCCATGCGATCAACGGCATGCCGAGCCCCTGGATCATGACGATTGTCGGGTTTCCGGGCGCGCCGAAAGTCTCATAGGCCATATTGATATTGTTGACGTTCAGCTCCGGCACAGGTTTTCCTTGCTATCCTTCGATTCTTGTTATCGATACTACCCGCAAACGTGCAACGGTGCGCGTGCGGGCGAAGACGTATTATAGCTGTCGAGGTATTTCATGCTGCGCATCTCCCTACTGCTACCACTCGGCTTCGCACTCTATCTGGCTACGGCAGACAGCGAGGCACAATCGGAAGACAATCGCGGCTACGCGCTGGGCGTGGGGATCTCCGCGGACAACGCAGATGGCTTCACTGCCATTGCACTCGCAGACTTGAGCTTGTCGGAAGCGGCCAGTGTGTCAGCAAGTGTTGGTGCGACCAGAGCAGCCGCGCGTCCGGAAGATCTGCGAACCCGCGAGTGGTCAATCGGTGGGCGCTATGACTTCGGTGCAGTTGGGATAGAAGCACGCGGCGGACAGTCCGGCGATCCCGACGACTTTGATGCCGAAGACTTGATGGTCGGCCTGTTTCATCAGGGCGAACACTGGCGGGTATCGCTGCAATACCTGGAGCGCGATATCGATCTTGTGCTGCGCACCAGCCGGACGCAGCAATCGTTTGAATTTAATGTGCCGTTGCAAGCGGACGGGTGGCGGCTCTCCACCAGCTATCGAACAGAATCGCGGTGGCGGTGGTACGGCCAATATCGACAGTTCGATTACGACCGCGATCTCTCACCGTTGAGCAATCGCTTCATCGTCGAACGTTTGACACCGACAACGCTGACCCTCGCGACCTCTTTGCTGGATGACTCATTATCTGTCGGTATGGAAGTACCGCTCGGCGGCAGCAAAGCACTGAACGTCGCATTCGCGCGTGACACGCTTGCCGGCAATCTCGGCAGCGTGGACAGTGCAAGCTTTGGGATGCTAATGCCTGTGGGACAGCGTGGCGATCTGGATATCACTATCGGTATCAGCCAGGGCGACGATAACTTTGGCGACGACAGCACCTTCTACCTGAATGTGCTGTATTTGTTTTACGGATTGTTTTAGCCGCTCAGATTGTGCTGATCGGCCGGCGATTTGGTGTTCTCACTCGGTAAGATCTGTTCGAAAAAACACGCCCTTCTCTGACGGCTCTGCACCAACCTGTCTGGCAACAGGGATTGTTTTGAGAGCGAGTAGTTTCGAGCGAACAAAACAGATCGCTGTTGCTATGTACTGATGGTCCGGCGATTTATTGTTCTCACTCAATGAGATTCGTTCGAAAAACAACTCCCCGGCCCCGTTAGCTCGGTGCCAATGCGTCTAGCGCCGGGGTTTATTTTGAGAGCAAGTGGTTTCGAGCGAGGAAACTGCATCGCCGACCATGCCACGCTGCGACGCTGATGCCAGTAACTAATTCCGTTGTCGACGTCGCTCTCGAGCCCGCTCGCGCATCCGCTGCAGTGCGGCCTCCCGCTGCTCCGGGGTGAGTGCACGAAAACGCTCGCGCAGCGCTTCGCGCTGTTCCGGTGTCATGCTTTGTACACGACGCATGCGTTCACGCAGGCGTTGGCGCTGGTCCGGTGTCAACTCCCGAAACTGACGCAGACGCTGCAGCAATTGCGTGCGACGCTCGTCGGATAAACCCTGCCAGCGGGTGTAGCGCTGTTGAATGCGTTCACGCTGACTGTCGTCCATCGCAAGCCAGCGTTCTGCGCCGCGAGCGAGACGCTGCTGACGCTCCTCCGACAATTGTGACCACTCTGACTCGTATTGCGACAAAACTTCGCGCTGTTCATTCGTCAAGGATGTCCAAGGCGTTGCATGTGCGGTTGCACCGATGACGACCAACACGATCGCGATACCAAGTTGCTTGAATTTACCCATCGTCTTCACCTGCCTCGACGCCCGCGGGCACCGACTCATCTACATCGTCAACCGCCTCCGCGGTTGTCTCAAAATCCATGGCGACCGGATCAATCCACTCGCCTTCTTGCTCGACCATACTGCCGAGGTAGTCAAAAAAATCGAAGCTGTCATCGCCGAGTGATTCGCTCGCCAACGCACCGCCGGCCAACATCAGCAACATGCCTACCGTTCTAGCCCGCGTCACTAGACTGCTCCTCAAGCCAGGCGAGCATCGCCAGGTCGTCCAGCAATTCGAGCTCGTTGGCGGCTTCCAGCTCCATGTCATTCAAATTTGGCAGTGGGGTCATGCGTTGCTCTTGCATCAAGACAACGGCCAGCACGCCTGCCGCCACCGCGCCCCCTGCGGGTAACCACGTCAACACGGGTGGTCGCTGTTGGCGCTGCTCCGCGATGTCGACCGCCGCGCGACGTGCCGCTTGCAGTCGGCGTGCGACATCCGGCGGCACAGCGTCATCCAGTGCCTGCGCGATGCGCTCGCCGTCTTTTTCGTACTCTGTCATGGCCAATGCTCTCCAAGTACCTCACGCAGCCGATGTACGGCGCGTGAATGATGTGTTTTGACGCTGCCTTCGCTACACGCCATCGCTTTCGCCGTTTCTGCCACGCTGAGGCCTTCCCAGCTCCGCAACAAGAACGCCTCGCGTTGTCGGTCCGGCAAACTACTCACCGCCGCTTCTGCCTGCGCGGTCACACTATCGAGTTGCTGACGCACTTCAGGCTGGTCGCTTTCGCGACCGGGATGCCACTCGGTGACATCGGAGACTTCCTCGTCTTTGCGAAACAGACCACTCATCAACGTAAAGCGCTTGCTAAAACTGGCGCGGCGGCGATAGTTGTCGCGAATCGCGTTTTTCAAAATTCGGAAGAAAAGCGGCCGCCACTCCGTCGGCGACCGCTTCGCATACCGCTTGGCCAGCTTCATCATGCTGTCCTGGACGACATCGAGCGCATCGTCAGCATTGCCCAGCGACAACTTGGCCATCGCAAATGCTTTTCGCTCAACATCCATCAGAAACTGATTCAACTGTGCGGCAGTGTTATCCATGCGCCTCGCAACTACTCACCCGCTGGCTGGAAAATAAAGCTCGCGCGCGGGCTTGTCAGTCCATCCATCTTGTCAGTATAGCGAACCCGCGCATGGATCCGTTGCAATGTAGCGCCAGCGGCCAGCTGCTCATTGAGCGCTGCCTCCAGCGCTGCGAACTCGCGATACAGCGACACGGTACCACTACCGCGCACGTTGATCGCATAGGCACCCAAACCATCTTCGGTCGCTGCAATGGTCAGCATATCGAGCGGGTTCGTGAACGGACGTGGCACGCCACGAATTCTCAGGAACTCGCGCGACTCGCTGATATCCACGTTGAGCTGGTCCGGTGACGTGCTCAGGAACGGCATCGCGGATGGCGCGTCAACCGGCCATTGCACAGTCAGTTCGCCCGGGCGTTCAGCGAACTCGAGATCAATGACCGTCTTGGCATTGAAGTCTTCGGGCGCAGCACCGAATTCGTTGACCAGTCCGCGTACCCGTACCAGGTCGCCATCAGTAACCGTGGTCAACGCGAGGTTGCCGTTGTCGATCTCGTAAAAATCCGGGTCGGCATCGAGATCCGCAGACATGCCGGTGCCCGCGAAATCGAAGTTTGCCGGGCGTCGACCATTAAGCAGGAACACATCAACAGCCATCGGCGACGCCTGCACGACCTCACCGGTCAGTTGGCTGTATTGCATCACAATCCGATCCGCCGTGGCATCAATCGTTTGATCATCGCTGCGTTCGCCGAATGCAATCACGCGCTGCCCGACGGAGATACTGTTAGTCGTCAACGTCGCGTTATCGACACCCGGTGCGGAAACGGTCGTCTCTTCACCCAACAACACAGTGTACTCGCCGCCAAAGATCACGGTGCCATCTTCCAACTCGACGCGTGCACCACGTATGGTCAGCGTATCGGCATCCCGTGCGGCTACCACACCTTTGACGACATCGCTGTCCGCCCACGGGACGCTTGAACCGGCAACGACCACATCGGCGTCCATCTCACGCTGACTGATCTGACCATTGGCAATGACCGGCTCACGAGGGTCCAGTGCCGCCAGCGCCGCCAGACCGTCAGCACCGGTGTAGCCTTGGCCATCCACTTCATACTGAGTCTCGTCATCGACGTTGACCGTAAAACGACCGAAGTCACCATTGCGCTGGAAGAACGGGCGAACGACCAGCGTCGCTGAAGAC
>JBCAZB010000278.1:0-4267 GCA_038533315.1 Pseudomonadota bacterium
CATGATGTAGCAGCCAGCATGCGGCGGCCGCCGACAACAACGCAAACTTGCTCGCGTCAGTTGCGAATGGGCGTAACGGACCGTCGTCATGGTAGATACGCTGGTCGCCATGCGGATCGAAAGCGTCGTGGTGTAAAACCACATGCGCAACACCATGGCTATCGTGCAGGTGGTAGGTTTGCACTGACAGCAACTGATCAGCAAACGGCACCGTCAAGGCTTCGCCAGCAACCATGCCTTCCGTTTCGTGCAGGCGACCGTAAGCCGGGCACAGCACCGTCACCGAAACTTGATTCGCGACGAGCGCTCTTGGTAGCTCACGCAGCACATCGCCAACGCCGCCAGCTTTCCCGCCGGGCAGCGCGCCGTTCTCAGACGCTACCATGTAAACCGAACGTGTCGTCATCGTGGTGTCAGCGTGTGAAGTGCAACTGCTGTCCCAGCATGTCGGGCGTTACGAGCGTAATGCCGGTATCGGTCACGCGGAATCCGCGCGCTCGGTCCGCATCCGGGTCTTCACCGATGACCGTACCCTCTGGCAGAATCGCGCCGCGATCGATAATCGCCCGATTGACTCGACAGCGTTCGCCAATGCGTACATCGGGCAACACCACTGATTCATTGACGCTGCTGAATGAGTGCACATGTACGTTCGAAAACAGAACCGACTGGCGTACGGTAGCACCAGAGACGACACAGCCACCGGACACCATTGAGTTGATCGCTTCTCCGCGTCGTTCAGGCTCGTCGTGGATGAACTTTGCCGGCGGCATCTGGCGTTGCGCGGTGTCGATGGGCCATTGGCGGTCATACAGATTGAGCTGCGGTACGACACTGACGAGTTCCATGTTCGCTTCCCAATACGCCTGCAACGTCCCGACATCGCGCCAGTAGGCTTGTTTGCCGGAAGCGGGATCGCGAAACGGGTACGCGTACACGCGGTACTTATCGATGATCGACGGGATAATATTGCGTCCGAAGTCATGATCGGTTTTCGGGTCGTCTGCGTCCTTGATGGTCTGCTCAAACAAAAAGTCTGTGTTGAAGACATAGTTACCCATCGACGCAAGACACACGTCTGGTTTTCCGGGTACGGGCTCCGGATGTTCCGGTTTCTCGTGAAACGCGATGACTCGGCCCGCTTCGTCGACCGTCATGACACCCAGCTGCCCGGCCGCTTCGCTGATCGGTACCTCGAGGCAACAGACCGTCATGTCGGCATTTTCCGCGCTGTGAAACGCCAACAATGGGCCGTAGTCCATCTTGTAAACATGATCACCGGCCAGTATCAGGACATGCTGTGGTGAGTGGGTGCGAATGATGTCAAGGTTTTGATACACCGCGTCAGCCGTGCCTCGATACCACTCGCCGCCGACACGCTGCGACGCCGGCAGGATTTCGACGAACTCACGGTCGTTGGCGTAGCGATTAACCCAGCCCTGAATCAGATGACGAATGAGTGAATGTGCCTTGTATTGCGTCAACACACCGACGCGACGAATGCCGGAGTTAAAGCAATTCGCCAATGGAAAGTCGATGATGCGAAACTTGCCCCCGAAATACAGCCCCGGTTTGGCGCGCCAGGTGGTCAACTCGTGCAGGCGTGAGCCTTGGCCGCCCGCTAGAATCAGGGCCAGCGTGTCGCGGGTCAGACGACTGACAAAGCGCGCGTCGTTCGGTTGTTGTTTTGTCATGACGAATTCCTGCGGCGGCTGAACAGACGCTCATGATAACCCAGCGGCGGGCTGAAACCCGCGGCTCAGTCGATTCACCGACAATCTGAAGAGGCTGTTTGGCTAGCGGGCGTGATCGGTCGCCAGCTGTGCGATACGTTCCTGCAGTGCAGCATCGAATGACTCAGCTTGTAGCCGCCAGCGCCAGTTATTAGCAGAACTGCCTGGCGTGTTGATTCTCGCCTCCGAGCCGAGACCGAGGAAATCCTGCATTGGCACGATCGCAAGGCAAGCGGCCGTTGAAAACGCCGCATTGATCATCGCCCAGTGGATGTTATCGGCGATGCCGCCGATGTGACGTAGCGCGTTGTGCTGGGTCATCGCGATCTGCTCTGGTGTCCGCACATCGCCGGGTCCACCGCGGTACCAACCGACGGTCGTATCGTTATCGTGGGTGCCGGTGTAACACACGGAATCGACACCGATCGATTCGAGATCAAAGTCCGGGTCGTCGATCATGAATTGCAGCACCGACATCCCGGGCATGCGGTGACGCATGCGCAGCTCATCCACTGCCGGCGTGATCGCACCCAAGTCTTCCGCAACGATCGGCATATCACCTAACTCGTTATGCAACGCGTCAAAAATGGCGTCATTCGGGCCTTGTTCCCAGGCACCATCGCGTGCCGTGTCAGCACCTAATGGGACCGACCAGTAAGCCTCGAAACCGCGAAAGTGATCGATGCGTACAACGTCGACCAGCGACAACGTGTGGCGCATGCGCTCGACCCACCAGCCAAAACCCGAGCGATCGTGGTAGGCCCAGTCGTACAAGGGGTTACCCCACAGCTGCCCGTCTTCGCTGAAGTAGTCGGGAGGCACGCCGGCGACGGCAGCGGGTTGGCCATCGTCATCCAGTCTCAAAATTTCGCGGTTGGCCCACGCATCCGCACTGTCGAGTGCGATGTAGATCGGCATGTCGCCGAACAACAGCACGCCCGCCTGGCGTGCATGATCGCGTAGTGCTTGCCATTGCTTATCGAACATAAACTCGCAGAATTTTATCGCGTACAGCTCGGTATCGTGGGTCGCAATGAACTTGTCTAGCGCATCCTGTTCGCGTCGCCGGTAGGCCAGGTTCCACTCCGGCCAAGGTCGATCACCATGGGCTCGCTTCAGGGTTCTGAATAGTGCGTAGTCATCAAGCCACACCGGACCTGTGCGTTCCAGGTAGTCGTCGAACGCATCATGTAGTGCGGTAGTTGATTGTGCTCGGAAGCGCTCGGCTGCTTTTGCCAGCAGGGCCGATTTGGTGGGGATCAGCGAGCCGTAATCGACGCTATCAACGGGCAGTGTGCAAAGCGGTTGCAGCTCCGCCTCGGTCAGTAGACCAAGCTCACACAGTTCGCGCAGTTCGATCAGCATCGGATTGCCGGCGTAGGTCGAGAGGGGCTGATAGGGGGAGTCGCCGTAAGCTGTTGGGCCTGTCGGTAAAAACTGCCAGATTCGCAGCCCTGCAGCAGCCAGACGATCGACAAAAGTCTGCGCGTCACGTCCGATTTCCCCGATGCCATGGGGCCCCGGCAGAGACGTCAAGTGCATACAGACGCCGGCGCGTCTTTCCTTATCGAGACGCAGAATTTGCGCATCTGGTGTTGGTAGCGCTGTTTTTTCTGCTGTTCTCGTATCTACTTGCACATGCATCGCGTGACGCCCCTGTCTAAGGTCTTCGTTCATCTAAACTACGACATGATTGTCGCGCCAATTTAGACAGTTAACCACTGTCTAATTGGGTTGTCGTATGCACACAACAAACTCGTCTAATCTAGTCTCGGCGAATGTAGCGACGGCCCTTCGGGTGGGCAAGCGGATGTATACGTATTCAGAAAATGAATACGTATGCAGAGCATTGAATCACTAACGTTTTGTTCATTAAGCTCTGCGGTCAATGGGGTAGCTAAGTGCCCTTTTTCCGATGCATACCTTGGGGGTAACAAAACATGGTTTCCAATTCGCGTAAACACAACACCGCGAGCAACCCGATACCGCGACTGCGGCGTACGGCGTTGTCGCTCGCTGTTGCCGCTGCGCTGCCAGGCGCCTTGACGATGGCGCCGACCGCGTTCGCGCAGGACGATGTGGCAGACGACGGCATCATTGAAGAGATTGTCACCACCGGCTTCCGTCGCAGCCTTGAGAACTCCCGAGCATTGAAGATGGATTCAGAGTCCATCGTCGAGGCGATTTCGGCAGAAGATATTGGCAAATTGCCAGACATCAGTATCGCTGAGTCGCTCGCGCGCCTGCCGGGCCTCGCCGCACAGCGCCTTAATGGCCGTGGTCAGGTGATCAGCATTCGGGGTTTATCGCCGGACTTCAGCACGGCATTGCTGAATGGCCGCCCACAAGTCAGTACTGGCGACAACCGGGGCGTTGAATTTGACCAGTACCCGTCAGAACTACTAAGCGCGGCGGTCGTCTACAAGACGCCCGATGCCGCGTTGATCGGTCAAGGTCTCGCCGGCACGGTTGATCTGCAAACCGTTCGCCCCCTCAAGTACGGCCGCCGTTCTATCGCCGGTAACGTACGCTAT
>JBCAZB010000279.1:0-4245 GCA_038533315.1 Pseudomonadota bacterium
CTCTTCTTCATTCATCCAATGCTCGGCGATCAATCCACCTGCAACCCGATAAAGGTCAAAGACTGCGATGTCCTTTCCTGCGGCATGGCGCTTGCCGTAGGTGACGGCAAAATCGCCATCCGCGATGAGCTGAAATAGCATCTCATAGTCGCCACAAGTATCGGAGGCTAACCAATCACCAAGGCCCACCCGGCCCGATTGGATAGTACCCGCGTGTTGGATCAGATCTTCGGCAACAAAGTCAGGTAGTTTCGCGAGGTCGCGCGCTTGTAGTACCTGCTTCGTATATTCCAAGACAAGAGATCGCGTATTGGCCACGTCCGCGCTGTCATCTACGCTTCTGTTGCCGCCCACCATGTCATTGCCAGAGGGCGTCACTGGAATGTACTCGGCGATGGTGTCCCAGTGTTCTAAAATCAGGCCATCCGTATCGGCGTAGAACAAATCCGTTGTCACCCACTGAGCGCCGCCGCCATTTAGTGACTGATACGCACTGCAGAACACCCAAGGGCCGTCCTCGTATAGACACACAATGTCAATCTGACGGTCTGGGTTGCGCTCGAGGAACGGCTCGAAAAACGTGAGAAAGCCCTCAACGCCATCGCCAACGCCGGTGGAGTGTTGCGTGTAGCGGTGACCCGTGTATTTCTCGACGGCCGTTCGCGCGTCGCCACCCGCGATACCCTCCAGATAGAGGTTGCGTACATTCTCGGCAGCGATACCCATCCTGATGCTCCTTGGCTATTCAGCGTGAAACGCGCGAGAAATGGCGTAGCTGTCTTCGAACCAGTTCCAGCTCTTCACTTTGCCGTCGACGACATGTACACGAACCGCCCAGCTGAATTCGCCGGTGCTCGCACCGGTTACGTTCGCAATGCCGCCCATGGTTCCCATGAAAACCGCTTGATCGCCCATGGCCATGGAGTAGTCGGTGGACCAGCTGGTCGTTTTGAGTCCGGCGCCAAATTTTGGCAGGAACGTGTTCAGCACGGTTTCCTTGCCTTCCCAGGTGCCAATCCACGGCACTGACTTGTCGCCCTCGTTGTGCCAGACAAAATCGTCGGTCATTAGTGAAGACAGCGTGCCCATGTCACCGGATCCGGCAGCCATGAGAAACGCCTCTGCGACCTTCAAGGTTTCCTGGCCTTGCATAACGTCGGTTTTGAACTGCTTTCTTTCTGCCATGTCTGGTCCGGAAACGCAGCCACTGATGAGCATTAGTACGGCGAAAATCAGACTGATAAAAGTCTGCTGCGGATGAACTGAAATCATATTGGATCCCCATTTGCTGCTGTATTGTTCAAGCCGCCCCACTCGCGCCGGGCTGTTCGCCGGCCGAAGCTGCCGCTCCAGTAAAGGCAGAAGAATGACATGGATTGAGTGACAAATTAATATCAATAATCCGCTTACACTGTTTGGAAAAACGAACACATGATCGAAGACCTCCGTCCTATGGCGATTTTTGCCAGTGTTGCTGAAGCCGGGTCGTTCCGAGGTGCCGCTCGTCGGCTCGATATTTCGCCGTCCGTTGTGAGTCATCACATCGGTGCGTTAGAGGAGCGTCTGGGTGTTGCGCTGTTCTATCGATCAACGCGGCGCGTCACGTTGACCGAAGATGGTGACCGGTTGTTAGTGCATGCGCATCGCATGATCGAAGCGGTCCAGGCGGGTTTGTCCGATTTTGTGCAGCACGCGGATAGCCCCGTCGGCACGCTGAACGTCGCACTACCAGCGACGCTGAGCGCACATCGCATCGTCAAGCTGATCGCCGAGTTTTCTGCGACGTATTCTGGTATCGCACTGAATCTTGAGTTTACGGATCAACGCCGGGATTTGATTGCATCCGGCATGGATGTCGCCATACGTATGGGGGAATTGAAAGAGGGCGCAGACTTTCAGCGAGCCTTATCGATTGAGCCGCGCCTGCTGGTCGCGAGTGTGAGCTACGCAGCAAAGCATCCGCTACCGCGCGCGCCAGCGGCGCTGGATGAGTGGGACCTCATCGGCTTCTCACCTCGATTAAGTCCGCTGACGCTACGTTGCGGTAGGCGTTCGCACACACTGCGTGCCATCGCGAAAATTAAAGTCGATAGCAGCTTGGCGATGCTGCGCTTGACGCTAGCCGGCGCCGGATTTGCCGCCTTACCAGAGTCTATTATCCAATCCGACCTTGCATCAGGCGATCTTGTTCACCTATTGCCGGATTGGTCGTTGCCCAGCTTGCCTATTCAGGCGGTCTGGCCGAAAAATTCCCCGCGGCATGGGCTCAGCGCACGGTTTGTCGAATTTCTCGCGGAGGCGCTTTCGGACACCATTCACGGTTGATAGCCGGGCGACTATTCAATTGTCATTTTCTGCACAATGGTTTTTCTGGACTGCGCCCGCGTTGCCACATAGGCTCGGAGGCTCAATAGGGAGTTTGCTGGTTGTCAATGCCGGTCACCAGATACGGGATGCAATATGAAAAACCTGTTTTGTTGCCTTGTCTTCTTAATCATTGTGCAACCCGCTTACGCCGCAGACGAGCCCACCGAGAGACTGGCGATCTATCAGTATGCGCTGTACCTGCTGCCTGATGCTGAAGGCGACCCCAGAGAGACCCTGAATGATCTTGTAACGGAACAGTTTTCCGACTTCATGATCGTCGACGACATCGATGGTCCGCCCACCGAGCCGATGCTGATACCAACGCTTATTAGTGATGTCGGCAACACCTACACGCCACCGGATTTGCAGTTCATCGGTTACTTTGGCCATGGGTTGACTCGCGAGCAGGCGCTCGCAGTCCAAGACAGTGAGCGGGCGCTCGTGATTGATATCGGTTATCCAGCGCGCTTGACGGAAACTGCGTTTCCTCAAGTGATGGCGTTGATGGCGGCGGTTGCAGTGAAGCACGACGGTCTGATCTGGGATGAAGCATCCCGGGAAATTTTCACGCCCCAAGCGTGGCGCGAGGAACGCATGGAAACCTGGAACGACGGCGTCCCCGATGCACAGGACCACATTGCGATTCATGCTTACAAAGACGGTGAGTACGTGCGTGCGATTACTCTCGGTATGGAGAAGTTCGGGTTGCCCGACTTCGTCGTCAATGACTTTCCGTGGTCGAGCGAACGCGGCATGGCGACGCTGATCAATCTCGTGACGCAAACCCTGATCGAAGGTGGCGATTTTAACGACGACTTTTCGTTGGATATTGATATCGAGGCGATCAAGCACGCTGAGGTTCGTGACGGTTTCCTCAGGTCGCTGCTCGACAACGCCGAGCCGCGCATCAATCTGAAATTTAGACCAGAAGAACCTGAGCAAGGCGATCCGGACAACTTCATCCTTGCGATACAGTTTGATGTTGCCGAGGGCGATACGTTGCAGGAAAAACAGGAGGTCTTACTCGACACACTGTTTGGCTCCGAAGACTCTGTTACCTATGTCAAACATGATGCGGAAATTCTCGCGGCCCGAGATGCTGCGCGTGCCAAGTTGCCGCAATTGCGAAACGACTTTAACAACGGTTTCGCGCCGGGCGAGTTTATCTTCGTCAAAGCACCGTTCAAAACGACGGACGGCGGCAACGAGTGGATGTGGGTTGAGGTCATTGAGTGGAAAGGCGATCGTATCCGAGGGTTGCTCCAGAACGATCCGTTCCATGTCCCGGAGCTGCGAGCCGGGGCCGAAGTCGTTGTCGAAATGGGAGACGTGTTCGACTACATCTTGCAGCGCGCCGACGGCACGAGCGAGGGCAACGAGACCGGTCGTATCATGCGGAAGTACGAAGAGTAGTTTGAGGGACCCATGGATTTCACGATTAAACAAACCGTTCAGGTGGTTGCTGGGCTGCTAATTGCGCTGGCGCTGACCCAGGCTGTCTATACCGCGCTCTATATCGCGAAAGCTGACGTGCCACGGCAGTTGTTGTGGGGTCTCGAAGGTGTGTTGTTTGTATTCTTGGCCGCATTCGCGGGTGCTGCGTTGGTTGAGAGTAAGCGCCTCGCGGTAGCGTGGTCTGCCATTGCCTGCAGCGCGGTATTGAATGTGGTGCAGGTTGGCGTTGGTCTGACAATGTTTGGTCCCTTTCGCGAGGTCGCACAAGGAGTCGAGGCGCTCGCCCCAGCCGCCGGCGCAGTTGAGCTTCACCAGCTCGCCGCCGGACGCCTGAGAGCCGTGGACCGTATGGAAGCCGTAGGCGTCCATGTCTTCGGCCTCGATCGTGTAGTTCTGGCCTTCGATAACGGTCGCGCCGCCGTC
>JBCAZB010000280.1:0-4225 GCA_038533315.1 Pseudomonadota bacterium
GAGTTCGCCATCAGTCTCATCAAGCCTGTCTTGTTGCGCGGCGGCCCGTGCAATCGTCGACACGCGCCAGCGGTCTCCGGGCGCGGTATAGTCCGCACCAATCACAGCATTCAATGGCGCGACGCTGTTGATCGGCTGCCCAGTCAACTCATCTTCGCCGCGCGCATAGGCGGCCGAGAGGTTGAACGCCCAGCCGGTTGGCAATGCCGCTGGCGTCCAGCGTGTGGTCACCTCCGCCCCTTCAATTGTGACCTGATCGACGTTGACCGACTGAAATTGCAGCAGCTGATTGATCGGGTCGAATCCGACGACCTGGAACGATTGGATGAAATCGTCGTAGCGCGTGTGGAACACCGATACATCGACGTCCAATGTGCTGCCAGCGTAGCGTGTGCCGACTTCGAAACCGCGGCTGGACTCCGACTCAAGATCAGGGTTCGGCAGTGCGGTGTAACCAAACTGGAAATTCGTGAAACCGACGTTGACGTCGTTGACGGGTGGGGCACGAAACCCTTCCGCATATTGCGCGTAGCCTTGCCACTGCGGATTGATCTGCCAGAGCGCACCGATCTTTGGTGAAATCTGCTCGTCGTCGTAATCCTGCACGACGATCCCCGGGTTGTCTGCAAGGAAGATCGCATCGGCGTCGGGTACCAGTTCGTAACGATCCCAGCGCACGCCCGGCGTCAGCGTGACCGCGCCAATCGTTATGCGATCCTGGAAATAGATCCCGTAGCTGCGAGTCTCCGAGGCCGGAAAGTCACGTACAGGAAACGCATCGGGCCCGACGACATTGCCCGTCGTGTTGTCGATCAGATCGCGCTCGATGCCGTCGCGAATCTGGTTGGTGTCGGCCTGCTCGTATTCGAGGCCGTATGAGAGTTCATGCGTGACCGAGCCGAATTCGAAATCGCTGCCCACGTTGACCTCCGCGCCGACCATCGATTGCTCGAACAAAAAGCTGCGGTCACGAGCGACTGCGCCGGGCGCACCGGCGATAAAGGTCTCGCGAGCCTCAAAGGTGTCCTGGCGCGTCTCGCTGTCTTGTTGATAAGCGCGCCAACGCAGGTAATCGAGCCCGGCGATGCCATTGCGCCACTCTTGGCCAATACTGACGCGCAATCGCTCGCGCGTATCATCTGCCGCGACTTCCGTCGTGTTGATGATGTACGGGAAGCCGAAGGCCTGCGTGAAGTCCTGCTGTCCCTCGAGCGAATCGACGGCTGTTGTACTGTCGGCAACAAACCGTTCGACGGACAGCATTAATCCGCCATTCGTCACATCACCGAAGTCCAGCTTGGCGAGCACGTTCAGACTGCGATCATCGAATGGGTCGGCACCGACGATGTCGCGTTCCTCGCCATCGCGCCAGGTTGCGCGGAGCATGCCCGCGACGTCACCGAAACGCGCCGCTGTCGTTGCGGATATGACTTCACTCGCATCGACACTGTTAAAGCCTGCAGACAGGTCGAAACTCGTGTTGTCGTCTTGCAGGACATCGTTGGGTCCTTTGGTGACGAAACTAACGACGCCGCCCAGTGCGTCAGAACCAAACACTGCCGAGGCCGGACCGCGAATAATCTCGACCTGTTTCAAGCTGTCAACATCGAAGAAGTCGCGACCGGCATTGGAAAAGCTGCCGATCGAGAACGCATCGGACGCGCCAACACCATCCACCTCAATCTGTACGCGGTTGCCGCCGACGCCACGAATACTGATGCCCGATAATCCAAAGCGGCTGCCTTGGTCGGCGACATCGATACCCGGTTCGTAGCGCACCAGCTGTGCGATGTCTTGCGCGAGTTCTCGCTCCACCCGCTCCGTATCGATGAGAGTGATCCGTGCGGGCAAACGACTGATCGCCAACGGCCGCTTGGCAGCCTCGACGGTGATCGTGTCGATGGGTTTGTCGTCCGCTTTTGCGGAAACGGGCTGTGCGCAGATGACGAGCGCCAGCAGATAGAAAGACCGCATTGCGGGTTCCTCCGATGGTGACGCTGGCGTGCTGGCAGAGTGCTGGCTGGCTGGCGGTTTATTTGGTCAGGATAAGTTTGTTGTTGCGCGTGATGCGCAGGCGATAAGTCTCGCCTTGAAAACGGATGACAACCTCACGTGACCCCTGGAACAGCGCGTCGCTGTCGATCTCTCGCGGGCGCTTTCGTGATTCGGCATTCGAAGAGTGTTGTGATTGTGTCCCCATGAATGCGAACGATAATGGTTCTCATTTACAAATACAAGCACGTTGTGTACGCTCGCGCCGTCGGCAGGCCGCTGTGAACTACGTCTGCCCCAAATATCCGTGCATCGCACAGGCAGCTTTGACTAGAGGAACAAGTGCAATGAAATTCAGATTATTACTCGCGATCGCTGGGGTTTTGACGCCCATGTTGTCGTCAGCTAACGAAGATGACAGCGCGTCTATCGAAGAGATCGTGGTTACAGGAGAGTTATCGCGATTCGGCGCGACGCGCTCGGCAACACCAATTGTTGAGACGGCCCGCTCGGTCTCGGTGATCGACGAGTCTGAGTTTCGTACCCGCGGTGCATTGACCGTGGATGACACGCTGAATTTCACCGCAGGTGTCGTTGGCGATACGTTCGGCTTTTCCACGCGCGGTGACTTCGCGAAGGTGCGCGGCTTCGATGCCGCCGAATATCGCGATGGGCAGCAAGTCCTATTCGGCTTCTACAACAACACGCGCTCCGATGTTTACATGTTGGAGCAAGTAGAGGTGCTTAAGGGACCGGCCTCAGTCCTGTACGGTCGCGGCACACCCGGCGGCATCGTGAATTCGATTTCCAAAATCGCGCGGCCAGGCAACGACAATGAGGTGTTGCTGGATTTTGGGTCGCAAAGCCGCTACCAGATCTCAACAGACCTGAATGCTCAGTTGGGAGATAACTGGTTCGCGCGTGTGGTGGGCATTTATCGGGACGCGGACACACAAGTCGATAATGTCATTGATGATGCGCTGGTCATCATGCCGTCCATCACCTATCAAACTGATACGACGTCTTTGACGGCACTCGTCGAGTATGCCGATCGCGATTCCGATACATCGCATCAGTTCCTGCCGCTAACCGGTACAGCGTGCGTGGATAGTCGCGTGACAGTAACACCCGCTGCCGTTTGTAATAACGCCAGCGGCGAGGAAATAGAACTCGAGACGTTCCTGGGTCAACCTGGCTTTAACCGCTACGACACGACATCTACGCTCGTGAGCCTGCTGGGCTCGCATGCCTTCAGTGATGTGTTCAGCGTAGAAGGTGTGGTTCGTTACAAAGATGGTGAAGCGGATTATCGACAAGCCTGGATCGATTTTCTGGGTGCCGGGAATCCGCGAATCGGCGCCGATGGTAACGGCGGTCGTACGTTTTACCTGAGCGATGCGAGTTCGGAGCAGTTTGCGGCTGATCTGCGCGCTCGGTTCGCGTTTGACACCGGAGCTTTCTCGCACGAAGTATTCGCAGGTGTTGTGTACCAGAACGCAGAGACGGATAACGATCTGACGTTCTTGAGCGCGCAGGGCACGCTCGACGTATTCGATCCGGTTTACGGTGCGCTCCCGGCGGCTTTCGCAAGCGGCGAACCGGTTTTCGATGGGCCGGCATCGACAACCGACGATCGCGGGCTCTACCTGAGTGATCAGATCTCGTGGCAAGCCTGGCGCTTTAACGTTGGCGTTCGGTTCGATGAGACGGAAACCGAATCTGGCGGCAGTTCGCAAGAAGATTCCGAAACCTCATTCAGTGTTGGCGCGTTGTATGCGTTTGATAATGGTCTGTCTCCGTACGCGAGCTTTGCTGAGTCATTTCAGCCGGTCATCGGCGTTAATAGCGTGACAGGTGCCTTTCTACAGCCGCGGCGTGGGGAGCAAATCGAAGTCGGTTTGAAGTATCAGCCCGTCGGCACGCGTACCTTCGTGACGGTGGCCTATTTTGAAATTGAGGAATCCAATCTTCCTAATCCAAGTTCGTTGATCACGGATCCGGATTTGCAGCAGGAAGGTATTGGCGAGGCGACGGGTGTCGAGATTGAGGCGCAAACTCGCGTCGGCGACTGGTTCTTCGAAGGTAACCTGAGCGTGCTCGATACGGAGTCAGCCGAGGGTGTCCCGTTCGATAGTATCCCCGATTCACAGTTCTCTGGGTGGGTGCAATATGAGCCGAGTGACGGGCAGTGGAACGGCTTTCGGTTTGGCCTTGGACTGCGTATTGCAGGTGA
>JBCAZB010000281.1:0-4223 GCA_038533315.1 Pseudomonadota bacterium
ACTTCGCAGCACGCGCTCCAAATCCTGCGTACTTTCGACAGTCCGGCCATTGATTGCGCGAATAAGCGTCCCACGCCGTGTGCCGTTATAGCGCGACGCCGAACGACGTCGATTCGTCATCATCGGTGTTGTTGTCGCCGATGTCTTCGAAGCGTTGCTCGATACCCATGACAGCGACAACGCTAAAGCAAAATGCTACGGCACAGATCATGGCGACGAGCTGCTGCATTCGGGCGAGCGAAAATGGGTCGAGAGTCTGTTCGACGGTTGCCGTGGTGATGATGAAGCCAGCGATCATCATCACCCAAGTGATGCAGGCGGCCGCAGCACGACGCGACGGTTCGACTTTGGCCGCGATCAGTACGAGCAGCGACGTACCGGCAGCACCGACGCCGGCACCAACGAGCACGAACGCGAGGACCGCCAGACACAGACCAAAAATCAACTGTGTCGCCATCGTTGCGGTCGCGACAGCGGCCAAGGTGCCACCGATGGCCAGAGTTAACATGCCGCCAATAATCCACGGCGTTCGTCGACCGCCGCTGTCCGAACCATGCCCAAAATGCGGTCTGAGCAATTGCATGGCGTAATGAATACCAATCAACGCACCGGCAAACGCGGCGGGTAACGCGAGCTCGACGGCAATGACCCGGTTGACGAGCGAAGTCATCAGCACAAATATCGCGCCGAGCGACATTTGTACCGCGCCGAGGCGCGCGATACCGAACCAGGTGAGTCCCTTCATGCGGCGAAGCCTCGCAACGCGAACGCGGCGATCATCATGCCGCTGACATACAGCGCGATACCGGTGGCGTTATACCACGGTGCATAACGCAACGGGTTCGACAGCAGTCGCGGCATCAGCATGCACTGACCGAGCAGCACGATGCCGACGCCCAGCGCGTAGCCGGGCAACTGCCATTGCCAGAGCAGGGCGACAACCACCGCTTGCGGTAACGCCATCATCACGCAGGCGAGCCGCGCGGCATTGGCAGGGCCGTACAATGCCGGTATGGATTTCAAACCCATCGCGCGATCGCCATCGATCGACTTGAAATCGTTCAGTGTCATGATGCCGTGCGCCCCGAATCCGTAACACAACACCACCAGCACGTTGTGCAGGTCCGGCTGCAATCCCGTCATTGCGGCCACCGCGGTAAACCACGGCAAACTCTCGTAGCAAACGCCGACGGCAGCATTGCCGAACCAGCCGTTACGCTTGAGACGCAGCGGCGGTGCGCTGTAAACCCAGGCGAGCAGCAGACCAACGGACGATGCGGCAAACACCCACTGGCCGAGCAGGCTCGCCACCAGCATCGACAACACCGACCAGATGATAGCTAGATACAGTCCCCAGCGGCCCGGGATACGGCCGGATGGAATAGGTCGATCCGGTTGGTTGAGTGCGTCAACGTGACGATCAAACCAGTCGTTGACGACCTGACTCGTGCCACAGAGAAACGGACCAGCCAATAACACGCCGCCGACCAAAAATTGCCAGCGAGCGGAAATGGAAACGCCGGAAGCGACCACGCCACAGGCAAACGCCCACATCGGCGGGAACCAGGTGACGGGCTTTAACAGTTCTAACCCTGACAGCCACAGCGGCGGATGATGATCGAGGCGTTGCAGGGAAGTGTCACTCATAGTTGACACCGTATACCTGCTACTGATAAGCGTCAACCAAAAGCGACAGCTATTTTGTCAATTAAATTGGACAGCTGATTTATTGGTCTTAGGCGGATTTTTGACAATCTGCGCAAATGTGTCGAAGAGGTCGATTCTAGCTGTTATTGGAGTCATCGTTGCCGAGTCCATGTCGTCGCAATTTGACGTATAGACTCTGACGGCTCAGGCCGAGAATGTCAGCGGCAGAGGCGCGGTTGTCGCCGGTGGTTTTCAGCGCCGTTTCAATGCACATTTTCTCGATGATATCGGTCGTTTCGCGCACCAGGTCTTTCAGCGGTACACGGCCGACCAGTTCGGTCATTTTTTCGACGGACTCGGGCAGTGTTTTGCCCTCGTCGAGCAGATTGCCCCCCTCGGCTTGCCGCAGGACCCGACGCACGATGTAACCGTAATGCGGGTTGGCTTCGCCGCCAAGCGCTACCGCTGAGAGCTCGATATCGACAGGTGCGCCGTATTCCACGTTAAGTAGCGTAAAGAACTGCCTGACCTTGCCGCGCTGGAGCAGATTTTTTCGCAGCACATTAACGTCCACACCGGGTCGGCCAATCCATTGGTCAAGTGGCTGGTTATGCAGCTGAAACTCGGAGGCGACCTGGCAGAGTTCGAGGAACGCATGGTTCGCCGTCACGATTTGTCCGCTATGGTCGGTAATGACGACGCCGTCTGGTGAGCGCTCCAGCAGGTCGAGTAGCATCTGGTCGTGGCTGTTTTGCAATCGGTCAGCGCGCGCATTGTCGTCGCTCAACAGACGCAGCATGAACAGTTGTGAATTATCGCGCCGGAGCTGTACCGCGGAGATCCAGACGTCGCGATCTTCTTGCGCAATCTTTGCTTGAATGCGCGCTTCTTTGCCCGTCGCGCGCACCGTGCCGAGCATATCGTCGATGGCCTGATGCGTATCGTCGGCAAAGCTGCCGAGGAAGTTGCGGCCCACCAGTCGTGAGACTTTCTCGCCCAGCATGTCGGCCGCTGCCGGGTTCGCCTCCAGGATTTTGCCGGTCGATGGCTCCACGATGGCGATGGCTTCGCCCGTCGTCTGGAACAGAATGCGGTAGCGCATTTCCGCTTGTTGCAGTCGCGTGTATTCGCTCTCTATCGAGTGCTGCATATCGAGCAGCTGCTGTTGCATGTCCGAGATCGTGCGCAGATCTTTGCCAATCGCGAGAATCAGGTCACTGTTTCCGGCTGAAATGGCGAGATACAGGATCGGTACGTCGGTACGCGTCTGGGCGGGGTGATTGACTTGTCGCCAGCGTCGATCGCCGGCTTCTGCGTCGGCCGCATCAAGTAATCGCTCGATTTTCGTGCGACTTTCGTCGGTGACGGTGTCGATCCATGATTTGCCGACCCAATTGTCGCCGATGTTGGCAAGCGGGCGATCGCCCCCGTAAGCGACGTCGATAATGATGCCATCTCGGTTCATTACCAGCGTAATGTCATGGGACGCGCCAATCAGTGTCGCGATCGAGTCATGGCTAAGCTCGCGCAACGCGCTCTGGGTGGTCTTGAATGGAATCATGTCGGGTGCTCCGGCATTGGTTCCCGCATTGGATAATGTGACCGCCGTGTCGTCATGCTCGTTGTCCCCTAACGAGTATGCTGTCGGCGAGTGCTATCACGTTGGTGATATCGCTGATCAACAGGTCGGCTTCGACCTGATTGAGTGATTCGGGATCCGCTTCGGCGATACGACCGCCGAGCATGACACGGATGTCGGGATTGGCGGAGTTGCGCCGAATGTTATCGACAGCTTCCACGGCGGCCGGTATGTTGCGCGTGGCAACAACAGACAAACCAACGATGTCGTAATGCTCGCGCGCCACTAGGTCTGTTAATTCCTGCGTCGAGCGAGGTGTGCCAGACCAGACGGTCCAGCCGGCTTCACGGAAGGTCTCCACAACCAAATAAAGACCAAAGGTATGTTGTTCGCCAGGCACTGTCGTCAACAGAATGCTCGGCGGGTCTGCCGGTTCATCGATTTGATGGATCGGGAACAGGGGCGCCGTCGCAATGAAAATATGACGAATTTTGGTGATGGCGATCGTGACGTTCGCAAAACTGCACAGATCGTCTTCCCACATTACCCCGAGGCGTCTCGCGGCCGGCGTCAGCAGGTGCTCATAAATTTGTGACAACGAGTGGTCGCTGGCCACCAGGTCGGTGATGTATTCGTGTGCATTGTCAGGATCATCTGACAGTAGGGCTGTCACGAACCCCGCCGTATCGTATTCCGGCACCTGCTCTTCGCTGGATGCGATCAGTGCGCCGGGTTGTGGTGTCGAGAAGGTCATCTGCAGCCTGGGGATAATCTCGTTTTCAATTAATACTTCGAGCGAGGCCAGTTCTTCGGTGGTCGCCGTCGGACTGCGGCCGAGCATGCGTCGGCTCATGCTGAGCAACCGCTCCAGCATGCGAGACAGGTGATGCTTGCCGTGATCGCTCGCCATCTTTGTTGTTATCCCCGAAACGCTGCGTTTAACCACAGCGCCGCGATCATAACATCACCCTTTCCGACGCGTTCCAGTAGACCGAAA
>JBCAZB010000282.1:0-4219 GCA_038533315.1 Pseudomonadota bacterium
AGGACAGCGGTCAGCGGGTTCACAAGCCACCACAACACCGCCATCGATATGACACACAATGCGCCGGCAAAGGTCAGCGCCTGACGATCAGAAATGTTGCCAAGCACGAGCGGCCGACGCTGAGTGCGCGCCATCTGTGCATCGACACGCGCATCGATGATCTGGTTGATAGCCGCTGCCGATGACGATGCGAATCCAATACCTAGCGTGCCAAACAGCAACGCGTTGAGCGGCGGGAGACCCGGCACAGCAAGCAGCATGCCGACGATCGCTGTAAATACGATCAGCATGACAACGCGCGGCTTCGTGAGCTCGTAGTAGTCTCTGAAACTACTGCGAGCGGTCAGCGAGGCGACATCAGCTTGCGCTTTGGACATAGCGGGTCTCGTGGTTGAGGAAGATCATCGCCAGCAACAATAGCGCCCCTCCCGCATTATGTGAGGTGGCCAGCCATAGCGGCAACGACCACTCAATTATGCCTATTCCAATCGAGATCTGCAGGGCTAATGCTGCCGCGACGATGATTGTCGCACGACGTAAGGGCGGCTTACCGGTCCGCCAGAGCGTAACGATCAATGCCAGCAGCAATAACGTCACAACAATCGCGCCGATACGATGCGTCAGGTGAATGGCTGCACGCGCGGCGCCGTCGAGCACCCCGCCCTCGTAGTCGATACCGAGTCCCCGCCAGAACACAAAAGCCTCGCCGAAGTCGGTTTCCGGCCACCAGCTACCCTGACAGGTTGGCAACTCGGGACACGCCAGCGCTGCGTAGTTGGTGCTGGTCCACCCACCGAGCGCGATTTGTGCGAACACGAATAGCGCTGCCACACCGGCAAATCGGCGGTACCCCGGCGATGCAGCGCGCTGTCCACGACGATGCGCCCGCAACGTCAACCAAAACAGGAGGCCTAACGTGCTCATACCACCCAGCAGATGCGACATGACAATCGCCGGTTTGAGTAGCAACGTCACCGTCCACATGCCGAGCAAGGCCTGAAACACGACCAGCACGCCGAGTACTGTAGGCAATACAACGGGATGGTCAGGATCGGTGCGTCGCGCCCGCCATGCAAACACCACAATCGCGAAAACAAGCAACCCTAGCGTGCCTGCGAAATATCGGTGAATCATCTCATTCCAGGCTTTCTGCGTCTCGACCGGGCGTTCCGGATATACCTCGCTGGCAACAGCCAGTTCCTCGGCCGTTTGCGGCACCGTCAACGTACCGTAGCAGCCAGGCCAATCCGGACAGCCCAGGCCGGCATCCGTGAGGCGCACCCAGGCGCCGAGCACTACCACACCGAACGCCAGCAGCGTCGTCAATGGCAGTAGTCTGGCGTACCAACGGGCTGCTGATGATTCTGGCAGGCTCGCCGCGGGACTGGGCATATCGCTGTGCTCCGGTTTCTTGATTGAACAGGTGGTGGCAAGGCCGATGTGATGAAGGCACAGGCCGTTAGACTGGCTAACGTACTGAGGTTTGGTCGTACAGCGGGTTTGGAAACGATGCTGACCGTGCCAATCGTTGTATTTTCGGCGGTCCGCGCGCGCTAGTCCAGTACTAAAACGCTGCAAATCGGCCTGCCGAGGCAATGTTCATGCTCAACCAAATTGCGACGCGGCTGTGTGCCGTTCTTGCGCGTTGTATTATACTCCGCTGCACACAACTACCCGTCTTCCGCGAGTACGGCGAACCGAAGCAACAGCAACCCGCTGATGCCCTCGTCAGAATGCGCGGCAGACTCGCCGGAGCCCTACATTGAGTTCTCAAGACAGAAAATTCTTCGACCTGTTTATGGTCGTCCTCGCAATCCTGGTCGGCATTTCAGTGCTGATTTATCTGATCTCGGCAGATTTGTCTGCTGGCTCACAGCAGCAGTACATCAGTCAGGATGCCGAGTACCAGAAGCAGATTAAATCCCGCATTTCTCCGGTTGGCCGAGTGGCATTACCGGGCGAAAGTGCTGTCGTTGAAACTGTCGCGGCGCCAGAGCCTGTCAAGGCAGAACTGACCGGCGCGCAGGTTTACAACAACGCGTGTGGCGCGTGCCACACCAACGGTATCGGCGGCGCGCCCAAATTGGGGGACGTCGCAGCCTGGGAGCCACGTATCGCGCAAGGCCTCGACATTCTGCGTGAGCATGCGATCAATGGTTATCAGGGCAGCGCCGGTTACATGCCCGCGAAAGGCGGCAACCTCGGTCTGAGCGACGAGGAAGTCTATCGTTCGATCGACTACATGATCGCCGAGTCCCAGCCATAAGCGAGAGCCCCACTAGGCCTGTATGCCGGGCGCCTCACAAGTCGGCAATAACATCACGACAGTAGTACCGGTGCCGGCGGCGGAGCGTACATCGAGCGTTCCGCCGATCGCCTGTAAAATTTCCACGCTCGCTGACAAGCCCAGGCCACGACCCGGACCTTTCGTCGTCACAAATGGCTCGTACAAGCGGTTATACGTGGCGCTGTCTATCCCGCAACCATCATCACTGATCCTGACCTCAGCGATCGCTTGATTGTTGGACGGATTGACCGAAGATGCGACGACGATCGTAACCGTGCCCTCCGCACCCTGGTAAGACTCGGCGGCGTTCATCGTTAAGTTAACGAATACCTGCTCGAGCTGTTGAGGGTCTGCACTGACATACAGATCAGCATCGTCAAAACGACTCTGCAGTTCGATACCGCGCGGCGCACTACCACGAATCAGCGTTAGCGTGTCTTCAATCAGCGTCGCGAGGTGTAGTCGCTGAGGCGCGTGGTCGCGCTGTTTCGCCATTCCCTGCAGCTGCCGCGTCAGCGCGGCGGCCTGTTGCGTCGCCTCCAGACCTGCACTCACGTGGGCATTGCCTGGCAGTTCGATGCCAAGCATCTCCAGACTGCCACTAATAATGGCCAAGTGATTATTGAAATCGTGCGCCATACGACCAGCCGATGACCCGAGCGCGGCCAATCGCTGCGCCTCCTGTGCTGAGCGCAGCAGTTGCTCGCGCTCCTGCTCCAGGTGTTTGCGCGATGAGATATCGGTGGCGAGGATCAGGCGACCGCCTTTGATTCCGTTTTCCGATGGCAATCGAGACTCGCTGAAGCGCAACGTTCGGTTATTGCCGAACACCACTTCTACGGGTGACGTCAGACGCCGACTTAATGCTGGCACCAGCGCCTCGTTGACGGGCACATCCGCAAGTCGCTGGCCGGTCAAGTTCTCAGGCGTGGCATCAAGCAATGCCGCAAAGTTGGTGTTGACCAACGCCACATAACCATTGCTGTCGACCGCGCACAAGCCGGGCTCCAGAGACTGCAGCACGCCTTGCAAGTAGATGCGTCGATCTTGGCCGACCACCTGCAGCTGCTGCGCCGCCCGTAGTCTGGCGGCCTCTAGTCGGCGCAGATTACGCATCCGCGCCAGGCTCAACGTGAGTGATACCGCGCTCGATAGTGCCAGCAGAAACAGATAGTTCTCGAGCATCGATAGATCACCGATCGATGCGTAAACCAACCACCAAATTCCCAGAATGGCTGCGATCAGCCCAGCCAGTAACAACAGAGAGGCAATGAAAAACCCGGAGGCTGCAATGGTTAGCGCGAACAGCGGGGTCTGCGTCGGATCCTGCAGCAAGCCCATATGCAACGCAGTGTTCAGCACGATGAGACCGATTAGCGCACCGACGACGACGGTGGCATACATCTCCAGAGATTGCGCAACCTGCAGCCAGCGACCCACGAAAAATGCGACGGCGCTGGTCGCTAGAGCAACGCCGATCATGATCAGGCGCGGCGTGCCAGGCGGGAGGAACACAACATGGGCTGCTGCCATCAGCAAATAGCTAACCCACATCACCGTACACAATGGCGGCAATGTCTCAGACGTCACACGCTGCGCGAACGACTTTTGTTCGGCCACCCGGACCACAACGCTCCCCAAGGTCGAGTACGTCTAGAGCTTACCGCTAAAGGCACCCCGTTTCCCAGCATTGTCGACATCGGTTCAACAAGGTAGGAAAACAATAGGCTCAGCTGCATTATATGGTCGATGCAAACCCTTTTCGTTTTGGGCAAGGTAGTCTGTGAGGACTGGCAAGACTCGGTGACGCCGGTTGTGAGCCATCTTGATGCGCAATCGGACGTTTTGAGTTGTGAAATTGCTGATAGCCGACATCGCGAAAAGGTCTGCTAGTCTGATATCGACACGTTCGTTGCCGAATCAGGCGACAAC
>JBCAZB010000283.1:0-4191 GCA_038533315.1 Pseudomonadota bacterium
GATGGCGAGCCTGGATCATGCGTTGTGGTTCCACCGACAGGCCAAGGTCGACGACTGGTTTCTGTACGCGATGGACAGCCCGAATGCGAGCGGAGGACGGGGTTTTTCGTGCGGTCGAATTTTCAACCGGGAGGGTGCTCTGATGGCGTCGACTGCGCAAGAGGGTGTTGTTCGACTATGGGACGAAAGCCGCGCAGCCGGGCCAAGTGAGCCAGGCAACCAGCGTTAACTGCGACGCCTCAAGTGCTTAGCCGATTGCTTTCAGATCATTACGAAAGCGTTGCGCGTTGCTGACGTAATGCGCGGCGCTGGCTTTGAGCATTTGCTTCTCAGCATCGGTCAGCGGCCGGACAACTTTCGCAGGGCTGCCCATGATTAAAGACCCATCCGGAAAAGACTTACCTTCTGTAATCAACGAGTGCGCACCGACCAGGCAATGAGCACCGACACTGGCGTTATTGAGAATGGTGCTGCCAATGCCGATTAACGTACTGTCGCCGATTTTGCAGCCATGTAGCATGACGCGATGCCCCACAGTGACATCCTCGCCAATCTGCAGTGGAATGCCCGCATCGGTGTGCAATACGCTGAGATCCTGAATGTTGCTACGCGCACCGATATGGATGCGGTCCATATCGCCGCGCACGACGGCACCGAACCAGACGCTACTCTGCTCGGCCAGTGTGACTTGTCCAATGACGCTGGCGTCTGGCGCAATCCACTGGCCGTCTCCCTCGAATTCCGGTGTGCGGTCTTCTAAGGCGAAGATCACTGTGCTTTGCCCTGGTTGGCGACCGCAGCCGCCGCGGCAGCAATCGCATCGGCATCGCCGAGAAATTCGCGCGAGATCGGCGTTAGATCATCGTTGAGCTTGTACTCGATCGGCACGCCCGTTGGAATGTTAAAACCGGTGATTTCTTGCTCGGAAATGCCGTCTAACATTTTTACCAACGCGCGCAAGCTATTGCCATGCGCGGCGATCAGGACATTCTTTCCAGCCATTAAGTCAGGCGCAATATATCGTGTCCAATACGGCGCCACGCGCTCGAGTGTTGTTGACAGGCTTTCGGCGGAGGGCAGATTTTCAATGCCGCGATAGCGCGCATCCTTGGACGGATGGCGCTCATCGTCTGCGTCGAGCGTCGGCGGAGGCGTGTCGTAGCTGCGACGCCAGATATGTACCTGTTCGTCGCCGTATTTTTCAGCGGTCTCTGCTTTGTTCAGCCCTTGCAGCGCGCCGTAGTGACGTTCATTCAGTTCCCATGCGCGTACGACGGGAAGCCACATTTGATCCATCTCATCGAGCACGAGCCAGAGTGTGCGAATCGCCCGTTTCAGGACAGAGGTATAAGCGACGTCAAAGTGGAACCCCTGTGCCTTGAGCAGCTGGCCTGCGGCCCTCGCTTCGGCGATACCTTGTTCGGTCAGATCGACGTCAGTCCATCCGGTGAACAAATTCTTCAGGTTCCACTCGCTTTGGCCGTGTCGGCACAAGATCAACTTTCCAGGCATGTTTACTCCAATTCACTTGAGACAATAAAGTTGCCGCGCTGGTCGTCATACTGTACGCGCAGGCATTGACGCGATTCGGCCTCTTTCAGCAGTTCGGAAAAACTCGTGAAGTCGTAGGCGTTTTCGTTGAACCCTGGGTGGACGCGACGTAAAGACTGTTTGACCAAGGATCCCCACAGCGGATCATAGTCCTGTTCGAGCGAGCGAACGATATCGACAGTAAGGTCGATGGCCTCCTGACGCTTGTCGCGCTTGCTGGCGCCTTTCTTGCGTGACTTACCACGGCTCCGACGATTGGAGGAAGCGGCAAGGTCATCGTAAAAAATGAACTCATCGCAATTGTTGATCAGCAGATCCGAGGTCGAACTGCGAATGCCGCAGCCGAGCACGCGCTTGTCGTTTTCTTTGAGTTTGGAAGCCAGTGGCGAGAAATCGCTATCGCCTGAGATTAGCGCAAACGCGTCAATGTGTTGCTTTGCATAACAAAGGTCGAGTGCGTCGACGACCATGCGGATGTCAGCACTATTCTTACCACTCATTTTCGTTCGCGGTATATCGATAAGCTCAATGCCTTGCTCGTGAAACTGGCGCACATAGGGTTGGTAGCCACTCCAATCGCAATAAGCCCGCTTATAGACCAGGCGGCCTTTCTGCAGCAGACGTTTGAGGATTAGGTCAATTTTGAACTCACCGCCCGGCGCATCTTTTGCACCCAGTGCTAAATTCTCGAAATCAATAAATACGGCGATTAGCGCTTCATCGGACATAAAAGGTTCCTGTCATTTACGAAATAGACTGGCTCAGTTGCGTCATTTCGTCTACCGCGACGGTTAGTGTTGCGAAATCAGTCTGTCCTTTTTCGCGCATTTGTTGCACCAGTTGTTGCGCACGCTCGAATGCGGCAGGTGCCTCTGCGACCAAATCATCAATGGACTCTGCGGATGCCTTACAACGATTGAGTGAATGCACCTGCATCGTGAACTCACGTTGTGCGCGAATGATGTTATCCCGCAATGTACCTCTTGCACGTGCTTGCCAGCGACCATCCACCTCCAGCCGATCAATCGATTGACGAATCCAGTCGAGTCCTAGCCGCTTGCCGAGCGCGAAGTACACCGTGGCGATCGTCGCTGTGTCGCAACGACGAATCTCGGCGATACGGACAATCTCCAGAGCGTCGCTTATGAAATGCAGGCTGGCGACGCGTTTTGCGAGTGGATCTGGCACCCCCATGTTTACATGAGATTGGGTAATGCGTTTCAGCTCTCGTTGGCCTGGTTTGCCAAGGTATTGGTCAAGACCGTCGAGCACATGTTTGAGTGGATCGGCAAAGCTCGCAATCATCTTGTCCGTATCCAGTTGACCGTCATGACTACGAAGCATCCAGTAACACGCGTGACGTAGCTTTCGCGCTACCGAGAACATCATCTTGTATTGAATATCCGCTGGAATACGATTGTCCAATCCCTCGATGTCGTGCCACAAGGTGCGCGCACGTGTGATGTCGCGCACGATGACGTACGAATTCGCGACAGCTTCGATGTCATAGCCGGTGTCCTGGCTGGCTCGTACTACGAACGCCGGGCCCATGCGATTGACGATACTGTTGGTCAGCAGCGTATAGGTGATTTCACGTCCAAGTTGGTGATGGCGTATTTGTTCCGCAAACCGTCGTCGCAATGGTTTCGGGAAATACTCGAGTAACTCCGTTTGGTCTCTTTCGTCCATGGCTGTACCAGATTCAGAAAGCCGCTGGTAAACATCGAGCTTCGCGTAGCTTAAGACTACGGCGAGCTCCGGGCGAGTCAGCCCGAGCTTTGCGCGTTTTCTTTCGTCAAGCGTTTCCTCATCCGGGATGGCTTCCAGACGTCGATTAAGTAGGCCACTGCGTTCCAATGCGCTAATGATCTCACGGTGTTCGCTAAGTCGCTCTGCTGCGTTGGCTTGCATCATGCTGAGCGCCTGTGTTTGCAAGTAATTGTTGCGCAGGACTTGCAGCGCCACCTCGTCGGTCATGTCGGCTAGAAGGCGATCGCGTTGTCGCATCGAGAATCGTTTTGCTGCCATGACATCGCGCATCAGAATTTTGATGTTCACTTCGCGGTCCGAACTGTCAACGCCCGCAGAGTTGTCAATGAAGTCTGTGTTGACGCGCCCTCCGAGGCCCGCGAACTCGATACGCCCACGCTGCGTCAGTCCCAAATTGCCACCTTCACCGATCACCTTGCAGCCCAGCTCGGTTGCATCGACGCGTACCGCATCATTGTTGCGGTCGCCGACATCACCATGCGACTCGTCGCTGGCTTTGACATAGGTGCCGATTCCGCCGTTCCACAAAAGGTCGCTTTGCATCATTAGCAGCATTCGAATCAACTCGGGTGGCGAGAGGCTGTCTGCATCGGTGTTCAGCATTTGCTGCATGGATGGGCTCAGTGTGATGGATTTGGCGCTGCGTTGGAATACACCACCGCCCTCAGAAATTAACGACGCATCGTAATCGTCCCAGCCGGATCGCGGCAGGGCGAATAGTCGCTTGCGCTCTTCAAAACTGGATTTGGGGTCGGGGTCAGGATCGATAAAAATGTGCAGGTGATTGAAAGCCGCCTTTAGACGTATTGTCTCGGACAGCAGCATCCCATTGCCAAACACATCGCCTGACATATCGCCGATGCCGACGAC
>JBCAZB010000284.1:0-4182 GCA_038533315.1 Pseudomonadota bacterium
CCAGTGCGCTGTTATTTCAGATCGTGAAATTCGCCGGGGTCGCTTATCTGCTCTATCTCGCCTGGCAGGCACTGAAATCGGATGGCGCGCTGGCGGTGCGCTTTACGACGTACCTGTCGCAATGCCTCGCGAATGTCGATGGCTTGCTGCAGGCGATTCCGTAGGTCGGGGGCGAAGCATGAGTAACAAACAACCGATTGTTATCCCGGATCTGGGGGATTTTGGTGCTGTCGATGTGATCGAAGTGCTGGTTGAGGTTGGCGCAACGGTCGCCGCCGAAGACGGGCTGATAACACTCGAGACCGACAAGGCGACGATGGATATCCCCGCGCCGGCGGACGGCACGATCACTGCATTGACCGTCAAGGCGGGCGACCAAGTCAGCGAAGGTGACGTCATTGGCGAGATGAGCGTCGGCGACGCTGCCCCGGCCGAATCGGCGGAGCCAACGGAACCCGCAGCTTCCGAGGAAGCGCCGTACGAACAGACGCAGACTATCAACCCGGCGACCGCTGCGGCTGCAATCAGCAACACCGATCAGAAAACGCAGCTGCTCGTGCTGGGTTCGGGGCCTGGCGGTTATGCCGCAGCCTTCCGCGCAGCTGATCTCGGTATGCAGGTCACAATGATCGAAAAACACGCGTCGCTCGGCGGCGTGTGTCTGAATGTCGGCTGCATTCCGTCGAAAGCGTTTTTGCACGCCGCAAAAGTCATCGACGAAGCCGAGTCGATGGCCGAACACGGCATTCGTTTCTCGAAGCCCGAAATCGATACGCAGGCATTGGGCGGCTGGAAGGCGAGCGTGGTCGATCGGCTCACGGGCGGTCTGAAGCAGCTCGCGAAGCAGCGCAAGGTCACGCTGGTGCACGGCACCGGTGAGTTCATCTCACCCAACGCCGTTTCGGTTGCGTTGGCTGACGGCGGCTCTACAACGATTGGCTTCGAGCAGTGCATCATCGCGGCAGGTTCCGCCCCGATCCGTTTGCCGTTCGAGCCCGATGACGCGCGCGTCGTTGATTCGACGGGCGCATTGGAGATCGATCCGTTGCCGTCGTCGTTGCTGGTCGTCGGCGGCGGCATTATCGGTGTGGAACTTGGCAGCGTGTACGCGGCACTCGGTGTGCCGGTCACGGTGGTCGAGTTGACCAACGAGTTGATGCCGGGTGCGGATCGCGACCTTGTGCGTCCGTTGCAGAAGCGACTGGCCGCGCAATTCAAATCGATCATGCTGAATACGAAAGTTACCGGCATGTCGGCGTCGGACGACGGCATTAATGTGACATTCGAGGGCAAAGACGCACCGGAGTCCGAGACGTTCGGTAAGGTGTTGGTCGCGGTTGGACGCCGCGCCAACGGCCAGAAGATCGGTGCGGAAGCCGCCGGTGTTGCCGTCGATCAACGCGGTGAGATTGCGGTCGACAAACAGATGCGGACGAACGTACCGCACATCTTTGCGATCGGCGATATCGTTGGTCAGCCGATGCTGGCGCACAAGGCCACCCACGAAGGTCACGTCGCCGCAGAAGTCGCAGCCGGCGAGAAAAGTTTTTTCGATGCGCGCGTGATTCCGTCGGTGGCCTACACCGACCCGGAAGTCGCGTGGGTGGGACTGACCGAAACCGATGCGAAGCGCGACGGCGTTGCTTATGAAGCCGCGGCATTTCCCTGGGCGGCCAGCGGTCGTTCACTCGCGATGGGACGCGATGAGGGCAAGACGAAAATTCTGTTCGACCCTGCGAATGGTCGCATTCTGGGCGGTGGTATTGTCGGCACCAGTGCTGGTGATCTGATTGGCGAGATCGGTTTCGCAATCGAGATGGGCGCTGATGCCGAGGATCTTGGCCTCACGATCCATCCGCACCCGACTTTGTCGGAAACCGTCGCACTGACGGCGGAAGCTTACGAAGGCACGCTGACGGATCTGTACATCCCGAAAAAGAAAAAGCGCTAGGTCGGCATCGCGTTGATTAGGGATGGTCGTATGAGGTGAGATGGTTGCTCGTCGGTATGAGTCGACGTTACCGTTTTCAATGTGAAGTTATTACGCCTACCTATTGTCGCAATCGTTTCTTTATTCGTCGCCTGTGCCGAAGGCGCCTCAGGCACACCTGAGTCTGCGAATCTCTCCGACAAAGACGACGACAATGCGTCGACCGTTGCCACCCCATCTGAACTCACAGATTCAGCCTTGGCCAGACTACGAGATCTGGATCAGCGTGATTTCGATGCGCTATTCGAGATGGTGGAACGGGCGGGCTATACCCTCTTAACCGTCAACGAGCGCGACGTGTATGCGCGGCCCGACGCTTCCAGCCGTGAATACGTCGAAGTGCCCGATGCCATGCGTGAACAGTTTCAAACTGGATTGGCACAGGTCGGCGGTTTTCGACTAAGCAAGATCAAGCAACTGGTCTATGTCGATGTCTCGTTTGTGGATACGCAAGATCAACGCAACGTCTCGTTGACAGTATCGGCGGATGGTCAGCACAACCCGCCACCCTGCGAAGGTGCGCTGCCAACCTCTGGCATCGTTACTTGCCACCTGCTGGATAGCAATATCCGCAACGCGGTGATTACCGTCGACAATCCCGACTAGTTTCAATTCTGCTTGGCGATACATTTGTCGGGCATCCAGCAATACGGCACTTTTCGGCGGGATGCTACTCTAAGTAGGCAGTTATCGAAGAGTGTGTCCTATGCAGCAGGCGAAGTTTCTCTGGATTAGCGGTTTGGTATGCACGTTCGCCGCGGGCTACTGGACACGTGGTGTTGTTTCTGAACCGGAGCCACCCGACACAGCCGTACGTGAGTCATCGGCAGTAGCGCCAACGCGGCCAACTGCTGCGGGCGGTGACAGTGGGACCACAGAAAGCTTGCAGATGTCGCAACAAGACCCAGCATCATCGCTTGATCCCTCTGGCGTTCCGGCGGTCACGCCGTCCGAATCCAATAACGCGACGCGAGCGGAGACATTGGGTGAGTTCTTTCTGAACAACGCTTCTCGACGAAATCAACGCGCGGTATCCTATGCAGAGCGTTCATTAGCCGATTTTTTTGAGCTCTACGGCATTGACGATGCGCGGGCTGAGCAGATGATTGAAGAATTGGTGACGCTGCGACGCGAGCAGACGATGGCCTGGATACGGCAGGAGCGCGATGGAAACGGGCCGACACTCAATAGCGCAGAACAACAGGCGGCATTTGCCGAGATTGAGCGCGAGGTGTTCGGCGAGTATTACGATGCCTACCAGTCGTACAAACCAAAGGAAAACATCTACGCACAGATTCTGGCGTTTTCGGATGTGTTGGATCAGCCGTTGCCGATCTCTACGCGTCAGCAGCTCGCCGACATCATCTATGATGCGCAAACTCAGCAAGCATTGAATGCAGGTCAGACGGCCGCCCCACAGGGCTTTGTTCGATCGCAGCCGAATATCAACACGATGAGAGATGGATTGCAGCGAGCCATCGAGCGACATGACATGATTCTAGATCAAACCGAGCGACTGCTAACGCGCTCGCAGCAACAGGCATTTGAAGAAAGGCTTGCAAGACAGCGCGAAATGACGGAGCTCAGTATTCGGATGATGGAGTTGCGGCAAGAGAACGCTGGTAATCTGCAACCGTGACCGCTGTTTTTGTTCCTAGAGCACTCAGAGTAGGTTAGTTGCGCGCTCGCGAGCGGCTTCACGATTGTTCACGTATCCGACGACTTTGCGCTCGCGCAACTTTCCAGCTTCGTGCTACCGTAGGTGACAACATTTTCGTGGATTTCCTCGGATTTGTTTCGAAATACAGTCAAAGACGGGCTTTGACGCACTTCTGACGCCGCGGGGTCCGTCAGCATGGAAGATTCTGTCTACCGCAAAAGGGATGCTGAAACGCTGCCGGAGGTGGCTGCGGTTCTCGATCATCTCGAAGAAGGTATCATCATTCTCGATGCCGATCACCGCATCGTATTCCGTAGCCGCAAGTGCGAGCTTCAATTCGGGTTGTCCGGAACTGCGTCGACATTGGCGGAGATCGCTCCCACCGAGCATCTGGCCGACTGGCAACGTGCGGTCGATCTCGCACTGATTGAGGGGACGTTTTGTACGGCCGTGCCCGGCGTCGGTGATGGCTTTCTGCGATTGCATATCAACGCCCAAACCGACGGCAAGATCGTCGTATCTGTGCGCGCCG
>JBCAZB010000285.1:0-4175 GCA_038533315.1 Pseudomonadota bacterium
GTTGGTCAGCTCCAGCGCCGATAACAACGCATGCTGTGTCAACGGCAGCCCTGCTGGTGCTGCAAAGTAGCTGCGTTGCTTTTCCTCGAGCAGATGCGGCGCATGATCTGTCGCAATCAGGTCGAGCCGGCCAGTCTTCAAAGCTGCCCGCAATGCATCACGATCGGCCCGCGATTTAATGGCAGGGTTACATTTGATCCGAGTGCCAAGCGCATCGTAGTCAGACTCATCGAACCACAAATGATGGACACACGCTTCGGCGGTAATGCGTTTGCCATTGCGGTTACCGGGCTCGAACAACGCCATCTCAATGGCCGTCGTCAGATGCAGCACATGCAGACGCGCATCGAACTCGCGAGCGAGCCCAGTCGCTAACGTTGACGACTTCAAGCACGCCTCTGCTGACCGAATTCGCGGATGTTCGGCGATCGGCACATCATCACCGAAGCGCTCGCGAGCCGTTTTCTCGTTCGCCCAGATCATCGGAGAATCTTCGCAATGCGTGACCACCATGATCGGCGCATCACGGAACAACAATCGCAAGGCCTCGGGATCATCCACCAGCAGGTTACCTGTCGATGCACCCATAAATGCCTTAATGGCACAGGCCTCGTACGGCTGCAGACGGCGGATCTCTTCGATATTGTCGTTGGTCGCGCCAAAGTAGAACGCGTAGTTGGCATGACAACGGCCCGCAGCGAGCGCGTACTTATCCGCGAGCGCGTCGCGCGTAATCGTCGCCGGATTCACATTCGGCATATCCATGAAGCTGGTGGTTCCGCCTGCGACACTCGCGCGTGATTCGGAGGTCAAATCGCCCTTTGGCGTAAGCCCAGGCTCACGAAAATGCACTTGGCTATCGATCATGCCCGGGATCAAAAAACGGCCCGCAACATCAATAACGTGAGTCTGCGAATCGACTGCCAGGTCACTCCCGATGTGCTCGATACGATCGTCGATAACGAGCAGGTCCGCTTCGCGTATCTCACCTTCATTAACCAGCCGGGCGTCTTTGAATAGTTGTCGTGTCATTATCGTCCCCCACCAGCAAATTGATCTGTCGCATGCACGAGCGCAGCGGCATTCCCCACTTCGAATGCTGAGTGACCCGCATCCGCCACCACACGTAGCTCGGCCTCCGGCCAGGCTTGATGCAACTCCCATGCTGAAATCATTGGGCAAACGACATCATAACGACCCTGCACGATAACCGCTGGAATGTGGCGGATCTTATCGACGTCTTCGATCAGTTGATTGGGCCGCATGAAACCGTCGTTCATGAAGTAGTGACACTCTATTCTGGCCATGGCCAACGCGTGCATGGTCTCGCCGAAAGACTGTGTGGCGGCTTCATTCGGCAACAGAAAACTAGTCGAGCCTTCCCAGATCGACCACGCGCGCGCAGCTTCGAGCCGCACGGCTTCATCATCGCTGGTCAGGCGCTTGTGATAAGCCTGCAGTAGGTTGCCGCGCTCATCGAGTGGAATCGGCGCCAGGTAATGCTGCCAACGGTCCGGGTAAATCTCGCTCGCACCATGCTGGTAAAACCAGTGGATCTCCTTTGGTCGCAACATGAAGATGCCACGCAACACCAACTCCGTCACACGATCCGGATGCGCCTGAGCATAAGCGAGCGACAATGTGCTACCCCAAGACCCACCGAATACCTGCCAACGACGAATTTGCAGCGCTTCGCGCAGAATCTCGATATCACCGACCAGATCCCAGGTCGTATTACTGTCCAGCGAGGCATGCGGCGTACTCTTGCCGGCACCGCGCTGATCAAACATGACGATGCGATACACATCGGGGTTGAAGAATCGTCGCATACCCGGCGTACTGCCGCCGCCCGGCCCGCCGTGTAACGCAACGACGGGCTTACCGTTCGGGTTGCCCGACTGCTCGTAATACAAATGATGGCCGTCTCCAACGTCCAGCATCCCGGTTTGATAGGGCTCGATGACAGGATACGGCTGCCGACCGTCGCTTTTGCTGCTCATGCGCTGATTATGCGCGGTCATACCGGGGTTTGCCATGTGTAGCTGGCTGGGTTTCCTCTCAAGCAATGCGGGCTATCGGTCGCTAACAGTTCGTAGAGTATTGGGAGCATCCTCTTCATGGTTGTTTGCGCTGTTCACAGCCCAGGAAAAAGAACTCGCCGACTGATGCTGGCCACAGTATTGCTGGGTACGTTCCTCAATGGGTGTGGTGACAGCTCGGAGAGGACAGAAAAGACGCAAGCCGAAGCGGGCGCTACTCTTCGTCGTGCCGTTATCAGCGCGCCAGCGACGCTCGACCCGCATCTCGTCATCGACGTGCACACCGACGAGCTACTGCGAGATCTCAATGAAGGACTGATCACCACGCGCGCCGATGGCAGTCTGACCGCCGGTCTCGCAGAGAGCTGGGAGATTAGCAATGACGGTCGCGAGTATGTCTTCACACTGCGTGAAGATGCACGCTGGTCCAATGGGGACTCGATTACAGCGGCTGATTTCGTCTTCAGTTTCCGTCGGGTAATCAACCCGGGCACCCAGAGCCCGCTAGCGGCCATGCTCGAGCCGATTGAGAACGCAGCGAGTATCCGTAAGGGCATTGCGCCGTCCGATGCGCTGGCGGTGCGCGCCTTGAGCGAAAGGCGGCTGGCCATCACGCTGGCGGAGCCCACAGCGCACTTCCTTGAAATTCTGGCACACACACTGGCGGTGCCAGTGCATACCGATAACCTGCAGTGGTTTACGGATGCACTAGCAGGACGCGCGAGCGATGCTGTGATCACATCCGGCGCTTATCGTATCGTCGATCTGAACGACAGCCGCGCGATGCTCGCGGCCAACCCACACTACTATAATGCCAGCGCACTGGGCTTTGATCAGGTGCTACTCAACTTTATTAGAGAACCGGCGGAACAGCTCCAGTGGTTCCGGAATGGACAGATCGACGTGACATCGCACATCCCAGACGATGAGTACGCGAATCTAAGGCGCACGGCCACCCGCGAACTACGAGTGAGCCCGTTTTACGGCGTTCTCACCTACGCGTTCGACACGACAGAGCCCCCATTTGATAATCCATCACTACGGCAAGCCATCAGCATGGTGGTTGACCGTGAGGCAATTACCGGTCAACTGTTGGCGGGCGGCAATCCACCGGCCTGGCACTTCGTATCCCCGGGCGTGAATCCGGCCGGCAGTTACTTTTACGAATGGCGATCATGGCCGCGCGACCGGCAGATCGCGGTCGCGCAGGCTTTGTATAAAGAGGCGGGATACGACGCTGACAATCCGTTGCAGATTCGCCTGCATCATATCGAGGTTGGTCAATACGCTGACGTGGCGATGGCCGTCGCACAAGCGGTGGAGACTCATCTTGGCGCCAAGGTAATCTCCGATCCAAAGTCCTTCGAGGACATCATCCAGGGCTGGCGAGATTTTCAACACTGGGACATGCACCGCTACGGCGTCGGCGGCACCTACAACGATGCCAACGCGATCCTCGAAGTTTTCTTGAGCGACTCCTATCGAAACCCGGCCGGATGGAAAAATGCGGACTTCGACCGACTGCTGCGCTCAGCCGCTTCGGAACAGGATCCAACTCGACGCGCTACACTGCTGCTCGATGCCGAAACGGTCATGCTCGAGGACTATGTCATGTTGCCGATCTACTTCATGGTGACCAAGCGCCTCGTCTCCTCGGACATCGAGGGCGACGAGATTACTGTCATGAATCAGCTCTTCTCCCGACACCTGAGACCACGAGGTGGCAGCGAGCGATAGACTTCCGGCTTGGACTCGGGGAGGTCCGCTGTGCGACCATCTCCTCTTGGCGGAACAATGGGTGGTGGCATGAACCGGGTTCGTGCAGCGCAAATAACAGCGCTAGCGGTGCTCGCGACGGCGATGGTGATCGCCTGTAGCGACAAGGCCGACAACAATGCAGGCGTCGACAACGCCAAGACCGTGCTGCGGCGTGCGAACCTCGCGGAGCCCGCCACGCTCGACCCACACCGCTCTGAAGGCGTCGCTGCCAACAATATTCTGCGCGACTTGTACGAAGGCCTGGTCACCGAAGCGGTCGACGGAGAACTGGTACCCGGCACGGCGAAGCGCTGGACGGTCAACGACGACGGCCGAATTTACACTTTCGAACTACGAGACACGGCGCGCTGGTCCAAC
>JBCAZB010000286.1:0-4174 GCA_038533315.1 Pseudomonadota bacterium
CGATGGCTTCGGGTCTAGAACCACGGTTGAGTACGAGTCGCTAGCGATCACCGATCGCTATGATGCGATCAACTATGATGCGGCGAAAGCGAGTGATCAGTCGGTATTCTGTGCGAGTGATCCGAGTGAGCTGCATGAAGAGATCTGTGGGTTCAACGACCTCTATGTGAGCAGCAGTCCAAACCTGTATCAGGCGCTGAATCAGGAATGGGATTTGCCAGCGGGTTCACAGACGCTGGGACGATTCAAGCCTGTACTCGAATACTCTGCGCCGACTTATGTCGTTACTTCACTTCAGAGTTCAGCGCCTGCCGTAGAGCTTGACGGGCAAAACCAGCCATTCGTGAATACCAATGCTGTCAGCCGCATCAGCTATCACTATGCGGAAGCCAAGATGCAGGCTGCCGGTCGAGGTTTGCTAGGATTCGAGCGGCTTAGAACGGTGGATCAGCAGTCTGGTGTGGTCACAACCACGCGCTATCGTCAGGACTGGCCCTTCATTGGTTACCCGATTGCTACAGAGACACGCACCAGCGAAGGAAGCTTGCTCGGTAAATCGGAAACCCAATACGAGATTCTTGAATACGCGACTGTCGCTTCACAAAGTGGTGGCGCGGCGAATATCAGTGACTACGCTGCGAGCAACGGCACGGCTGGCTTTGGTCCGCTACAGATCGTGACGACAGAGTCGGAGTCATTTAGCTACGATTTTGTTGCCAATGGCGCTCAGAATGGCGCCCTGCTAACCCACAGCAAAACCGAAACAACCGATTTCGATGTCGAAGGGAATCCGAAACGGATTCTTGTGACTGACTACGACGCGAGCGGGACAATTCTGAGAACCGTCGAGAGCACGAATACCTACTTTGACGAATCGGTATTTCCGTTGCTGTGGGCTCGTTTGAAAACAGCTGTCGTCGAGACGATTCGCCCTGCCTATTCCGGACCAGGCGAAACAGAGAAGCGCTCAGAGTTCACCTATTTTCAGACTCCAGATCACTTCGGCATGTTAGCCAGTGAGTCCGTTCAGGTAACAGGGAACTCGGCTTTGAACGTGCTTACCGAGCATGACTATGATGATTTCGGAAACCTGCACAAGTCCAAAGCTATTACTGTTGATGGCACGCGCTGCGATGCCGTAACGGCCGAATTCGACGCTTCAGGGCGTTACACCGATGTTGCACGCGATTGTTTAGGTCGCAAGACCAGCGAAGTGATGGCACGCAACAATCTAGGCGAGCCTACCGAAGTACGTTCTTACACCAATACTGCCGGCACAAACTACGTGACCACCAATATCGCCTATGGGGCGTTGGGTCGGGAGTATTTCCGGAAATCGACTTACGGTGACGCAACATCCAGCTATTTGGACACCAATACCGCGAACTGTCCTGCAGGAACCAACTACAGAGAGCTGGTTTCTGCGAATGGTGGTCGCGAGGCAATTACATGTTTCGATGTCTTGGGTCGGCCTACGCGCCAACTGGCGCGGAGTTTCGACGGTAGCTGGGTTGCTTCTGATACGCAGTATGATGAGAGTGGTCGCAAGAAGCGCTTCTCTGAGCCGTTTTTCCTGAGCGCAGGTGCTAGTCATTGGACGGATATCACATTTGACCGTTTAGGGCGCCCGACCTCCACCGCATTACCGGATGGTTCATCTGGTTCGATGGTTTACAGCGGATTCACTGCCGAGACGATTAACGACCTGGGGCAGTCAAAAACAGAGCATCGAGACGCGCTGGGCGACTTGGTCAAGGTCGTGGACAACCTCGGTGGGGAGACCACCTTCAACTACGACCATCACGGCAACATGGTCAGCATGACCGATAATGCTGGCAATGCGACAGTGATCGGCTACGACATTTATGGTCAGAAGCAGACTATGAATGACCCTGATAAGGGTTACTGGACGTACGACTATAACGGGTTCGGAGATCTCGTTTCGCAAACCAATGCGAACGGGCACACAACAAAAATGACCTACGATGGCTTAGGTCGAATGGTCACGCGCATCGACTGCATCAATACAGCGGCGCAGAACTGCAACAGCAACGCCCCGTTGGAGAGCTCAACAACCTGGATTTACGACACCGGCGCCAATGCGTTGGGTCAATTGGTATCTGTCGAAGACACGGTTTCGACGTACTTCCGCGCCATTGATTACGATTCTCTGGGTCGTCCTTCTATTGTGACCACCAACTTTGATGGTCGCTTGTTCAATGAAAAGACGACCTATGACGAGTACGGTAGAGTCTTCCAGGTGTTTGATGCGGCGGGAGACGGATCCTGGACAGATAACGCCATCCGTAATCGTTACAACGCGTTTGGTTTTCTATCGGCGATCGAAGATGCCGTCCAGGTGGGCGGCGCACCGAGGACCGTTTACCGTACGATCACCGCGATGGACGCCCGTGCTCAGGTCGAGAGCGAAGTGCTTGGCAATGATGTAATCACGAGCCGAAACTACGAACAGTCCACAGGTCGATTGCGCACCATAGTGAGCTCCGGTGCTGCCGGCAACGTGCAGAATCTTGAATACCTCTGGGATACCGTTGGCAATCTCACCTGGCGGAAGGACAAGAGTGCTGGAAAAGATCTGGAGGAGACTTTCCTATACGACGGTCTGAATCGTCTGCGGCAACAGACAGTCACGGGGAGCAGCCCGGTTGTCATCACGTACGATGATGCACACCTCGGCAATATCAAGTCGAAGTCCGACGTTGGCACCTATGATTATCTGGGCAATAAGCCACACGCGCCGAGTGCCATCGCTGGGGCGGCCTTCACCTATGACGCCAACGGCAACAACCTGACGGGCGATGGTCGCGACATCAAGTACACGACCTTCGACAAGCCCTACGAAATCAAAAAGGGGTCGGACCAAATTGATTTTGCGTACTCGCCGGATCGGTCACGGTTTAAGCGTGTCGATACGACGCCGGATGGTCCCAAGGTCACGAGGTACATTGGTTCGGTGGAGGTCATCACGCTACCCAATGGTAATGAGCTGCGTAAGCGTTATATCGCAGGCGTGGCGATCGAGACCTCGACCTACCAGAACTACGGTGCAACACTGATTGATCAATCAACGTTGTACAGCCACAAGGATCATCTGGGCTCCATGGATGTCTTCACGGACGAATCCGGCCAGGTGGCTCAGACGATGTCGTTTGATCCATGGGGTCACCGTAGAAACGGCAACTGGCAGTTGTTTGCGGGTGCGTTGCTGACCGATTTTGATAGTTCGATCACGACGCGTGGTTTCACGGGTCACGAGATGCTCGATAGTGTCGGCATCATCCATATGAACGGTCGCATCTACGACCCACGCATTGGCCGATTCCTACAGGCGGATCCGTTTGTTCAGGACCCAACGAACGGTCAAAGTCTGAACCGCTATGCCTATGTTTGGAACAATCCGCTCAATGCGACGGATCCCAGTGGCTACTTTGTCGGAGCGTTGTTCGGACAGATTCTGACGCAGGCCGTGTTCCGTGTACTGCCCCAGCAGTTACACGCCCCGCTGACGGCTTTTGCTAGTGCCGCTGCAATGGCGTCAGGATGCGTTCCTTGTGCTGCTGGTATTGCGGCCGCTGGGGCCGCCCACTCAACCTATGCGATAACTGGTGATCTGGGAATGGCGCTAAAGGCCGGCGCATTTGCTGGCGTGAGTGCCTTGGCATTCAGTCAAGTAGGCGCGGCTTTTGGTGACGGTGGTTCGCTATCTGGACTCACTGGATTGGACAGAGTGCTGGCGCAAGCGACGCTTCATGGAATGCTTGGCGGTGTTATTGCAGTGCTGCAAGGCGGGGACTTTGGGCATGGTTTTGTGTCTTCAGCATTCGCTAAGGCAGCTAGTGTTGGGGCAGAGGCCCTCGGACTTCCGATGGAGGGAGAATTTGCTGCCGCCGTTTTGATCGGTGGTACTGCCAGCAAGTTGTCAGGTGGGAAGTTCGCGAACGGTGCTGTCAGCGCAGCAATGGGCTTTATATTCAATCGGATGTCAGTGTTTGAGCGTATCGCCAATAAGGCAACGGACGAACAAATAGGAGCCGTTATCGAAAGCGAGATAGTTAAAACCTACGTTGACACCGATGGCAACCTGAGATTTTCCAAGGACTTTAAGGCGGTAGTGATCGCAGTTGACGAGGCAGGAAATGTCACGGTCACGGGT